>JASEHA010000195.1 GCA_030018795.1 bacterium | reverse complement strand
CACATTGCAATTCCAAACATTTAAAGAATCACAAATTATGACGACTTAGAGTATACAAAAGATTTAGTAATACTCCAGAGCTTACCCGTTTAGTTTATGCAAGTCTGATTGAATTCCTAAGAGAAAAAGGTATTGTTGGCCGGGGTGCCTTTGATGAGCGGGTTTGCGAGGGGGCTACATTGGCTGATATTGACGAAGAGAAGATTCGTTGGTTTTTAAGGACGGCTAAAGCTGCGAGTAAGTATCCCTTAAAACAGGAAGTGTCGGTTGAAGCTGTTTTAACTCATTTAAACCTTATCCGTGGAGGCAAGCTAACAAATGCCACCATACTTTTGTTTGGTAAAAATCCCCATCACTTTTTCATACAGGCGGAAATTGTGGCAAAATAGTCTAAATTTTCGACTATTTTCCCCATTTTTCTCATTTTTCCCCTTTTCCCTTCTTTACACAAGTCTGTCATAATGAGAATTGCTGTGATACACCTAACCTATTATTTATACCTTTCGATAATCAACTTGATAAGATTGGTTGTTGACTTATCCTGGATAAATGGTATGGAAACAACCATTCCGTTGTTCGCCTCAACGCATTCTCTGCCCTTGATATCATCTATCTGGTAATCACCACCCTTAACCAAGATGTTTGGCACTATTTCCTCGATCAATTTTTCTGGAGTAAATTCATCAAACATGACAATATAATCAACGCAAGAAAGTGCTGCCAGAACCTCTGCCCTGTCCTGCTCACCGACCAGTGGACGCAAGGGGCCCTTATTAGCACACACTGACCAGTCTGTATTCAGTCCGATAATCAAGACATTGCCAAGGCTTTTTGCCTCTTGAAGGTATTTGACATGTCCTGCATGTAGAATATCGAAACACCCATTAGTAAAAACAATCTTTTTGTTCTGAGCTTTAAGCATAGCAACTATTTGTTTTATTTCACTTAAGCTCTTAATCTTTTCACTCATAAGCACCATTGATCCTTTCTTTCAATTCTAAGGCAGTAACCACAGCTGTGCCTACCTTTTCTACCACGATTCCTGCTGCAAAGTTAGATAAAGCAGAGGCATCCTTCATCTTTGCCCCACAGGCAAGGCTTAGAGACAGCACGCTTACTACTGTATCACCTGCACCGGTCACATCATAGACCTCTTTGGCAACCGTAGGGATATGGGTGATACTTCCATCCTTTTCAAAGAGCGACATGCCATCCTCTCCCCTGGTAATCAACACTGCCTCGTTTTCAAGCTCTGAAAGTATTTTCTGCCCAGCCAGCAGGAGTGTTTCTTCATCTGTAATCTTTTGATGAATTAGCTCCCCTGCCTCATGGTGATTGGGGGTAATCACAGATATGCCCTTGTAATGCAAAGAATGGTTTACCTTTGGGTCAACAATTATTGGCAGGGAGTTTTTTCGGCACAATGGGATTAACTCCTCTAATAATCTTGGAGAAATAACCCCCTTACCATAATCAGAGACAACCACTGCCTTTATCTCTGGTAAAAGCATCTTAATGTAACTCAACATTTGTTTCACTACCCATTCATGGATTTCTCCCCTTTGTTCTCTATCAATCCTGAGTATTTGTTGTGAGTGAGCAATAACCCTTGATTTTAATGTTGTTGGCCGTTCACTGTCAACAACGATACCATCTATATCAATACCTTTTTTCTTTAATTCTGCAATCAACTTTTGAGCAGTACCATCCTCACCAACTATGCCAACAGGGTATACCTTTCCGCCAAGGACACGAATATTGTTCACCACATTCCCTGCCCCACCAGGAGAAAAGGTAATCGAGGTAACATCTACCACCGGCACAGGTGCCTCTGGTGATATTCTGGTTACCTTGCCCCAGACAAACTCATCCAGCATTAAATCACCTATAACAAGCACACTTGCCTCATTAAACCTTGCAATGATGCTATTCATTCTTTTTTTATCCACAGCTTCCTCCATTCCGATAGGACTTATATGTCCTATAGTAGTAACGATAGCTTTTTCCTTGTTTCATCAGGAATCATCTCAGGATTAGTAATGATTGCATCCTTGAGAGCAGAGGCACAACCACATATGATAGAGGAGCTTCCTCCCCTTTCTTGTGGAATCCTATTGATTATATCCCTGACTATCTTTCTCGCATTGGCAACATTCTTATTCAAGTTCTCTATCACCATCTCTACCGTAACATCATGAGCTGATTCATGCCAGACATCATAATCCGTGACCATAGCGAGTGTGGCATAGCAAATCTGTGCCTCTCTGGCAAGTTTTGCCTCTGGCATAGCAGTCATGCCAATGATATTAAATCCAAGTTGACGATATGTATTTGATTCAGCCCGGGTAGAAAATTGTGGTCCCTCAATGCAAACATAGGTTCCTCCCTTATGCACACAGCAGCCTGCATCTGTAGCTGTATCAAACAGGATTTGGCTTAAAGTGGGGCAAAATGGGTCAGCCATGCCAACATGAGCGACCATTCCCTCTCCAAAAAAGGTAGAAATCCGCTGTTTGGTATAATCAAACACCTGGTCAGGGATAACCATATCCAATGGCTGTAATTCCTCCCTCAAGCTCCCTACAGCACTAATACTAATGATCCATTCGACACCAATTGATTTCAAGGCATAGATATTTGCCCTGAAGTTTATCTCTGTAGGCATGATACAATGCCCTCTTCTATGCCTTGCCAGAAAGGCTATTTTCTCACCATTAATCTTGCCAATGATTAATTCATCAGACGGTTTGCCAAAAAGGGTATCAATAGCTATTGTTGTAACCTCTTCTATGCCATCCATTTGATAAAGCCCACTGCCGCCGATAATCCCAATCCGTACCTTTTCTTGCATCCTCTTTCCTCCTTCACTTGACATTGCTCAAGCTGGAAGCTTAAGTTACTATGCTCAAGCTGGAAGCTTGAGTTACATTATCGCCTATAAGCCACAGTATACAAAAGAGTCTCCTTCTTATCAGGTGCTATTTCTATTTCAAACACCAGTGTATCTGCGGTTTTTTTAACATACTTATGAGTACTTTTGATTACCTCCCAACTGCCCCAGGCATGTTCTACAACCTCTACGGATACCTTTTCCTTTTTACTATTCTTTATTCTGACCTCATAATCCTCTTCAACCCTTTCCTTGGATAATACCCTTCTGTCTTTTGTTTCTCTCCTTGCTGTAATATCAAAAACATCACCAAGGCAAAGGACTATCTTGTCATCAACCGGTGTATGTTCAATGATATTCTCTCCAATAAACTGCAAAAAATCCTCTTCATCCTGTTTATAGCAGCGTATCTTACCCTTTGGTAATGGAATACCCAGACCACCCTGCTTTTCATTCTTAAAGGATAGGATAAGTCTGGCATTTTTTGCTGATTTGGTATAGTCATAGCTAAATTTTTTTTTGACAGGCACATGCATCTGTGATAAAAAATCTACTTGAGTTGTTTGATTATTATTAAGTGTGGCAGGATTTTTCATGGTATATAGATAATACTCCCCTATCTCTTCTCGGCTTTCATACTGCTCCTCTGCCTCAGCAAGAGGGGCTGCAGCCATAGCCATCTTTCGCATTCCATATCTCTGGGAGGGCATATTCTGTATTCTATAGGGATTCCCAGCTACTAATTTTATCCTTGCCTGCGGAAATTTTCCGCCACTTTGATTATTTATAGTTGCCTTGGCTGAAAGCTCCATAGCCAGATCAGTATCACTAAGGACAGCCGTGTAATCACATTTCCAGCTTATTCCAGACGTAAGGTAACGAATGGTTATTTGTTGAGGTAATGGCTTATCCCCTGCAAGCGTACACACAAGGGTAGGTGTGGTGAGTAGACCATCCCTTTGATCCTGACAGCTAATATCGCAAATATCACTAATTGCCAATAACTTCACCCTGTCTTTGTCCCTTAAAAATATCCACTGCTGGTCAAAGCCCAAAAGACAACCCTCAAATACCTTCCCACTTTGAAGGCTTACAGATACTGTTCCATTGACATAACCTTCCAATAATTTGCTGAAGTCTGAGAGGTCATATTCATAGCTTTGCTGCAGGCAAGAGATTGGAGATATGGAGATACTGCTCGGGTCAAGCTGTGAGGGAAGATCGGAAAATGTTATCAATGAGGCAGCAGTTCCCTGTCTTGTCTTAAGCTGCCTTACCTCTTTAACCATAGCCAGATCTTGCGCATAGACCGTAACATCAATGCTTCTATCTGACTGAGCATAAGCAACAGATGTTGAAAATAGCAAGCTAATTAATAATAGTTTACGAGTCATTGTTCCTCCATAAGTAATTATTTAGCACGGATTAATTTTAATGCTTGATAGAATTCAGAATCCAGAAGTCAGAATGCAACTTGCCATCTTTCAACTTGAGTATTATAGCCCACAAGCAAGATGTTTGTGTTACACAATGAGGTGTAACCGTCTCTCTTAGAGCTGCAAATGTTACAAGCCTATTCTGCAGTAATTCTGGATTCTGACTCCTGAATTCTGAAATTCTCCTAGTGTCGCGTCAACTCTCAATTGTCGGATAGATGAGGTAGATGGGTTAGCACCCATCCTACAATTATATCATCTCTATGCGACACTGAAGGGTTGACACGACACTATCTTCTACCCCTTATCTTTGTGCTCTATTATCCTTAACATCTCTCTTAATTCATTTTTTAGCCCAATAACATTGGCTGTAGCTGCCTCTTCAGACACTTTTTTCTCTTTTTTCAAGTGTCTTTTTGCTCCGGCAATAGTATATCCCTGAACATACAATAAATCCTTTATCTTCAGGAGCAGTTCTATGTCTTTCTTACGGTATCTTCTCTGCCCGCCGGTTGTTTTATCTGGCTTCAAGACATTAAACTCTGATTCCCAGTATCTCAGGACATAAGGCATTATACCTGTTAATTTACTTGCTTCGCTAATGGTAAAGAATAGTTTGTCAGGAATAACTACTTGAGTCATAGTTATTACTCCTTGGGTTCGTAATGACGTTTCTAATACTCGATGTTCAAGTTTTTTAATCTACGATTCTTTCAGTCAAAAATAGATGAGTGAAACAAAGTT
>JASEHA010000194.1 GCA_030018795.1 bacterium | reverse complement strand
ACCCTTCAGTGTCGCATAGAGATGATATAATTGTAGGATGGGTGCTAACCCATCTGCCTCATCTATCCGACAATTGAGAGTTGACACGACACCAGTCGGTCGCAATCCTTTTTCATCAAATATCAGTTTCTCGCGGTGTTCTGGTGTCTGGTGTCCTGGTGTCTGGTGCACTTCCTCCGTGGTGATACATCAGCTTATTCCTTTAATTCTAAGTAATACTGTCCAATCAATGCCCGCACATCTTCATCATCTGCAATATCTCTGGTTAAGGGAAGGAGCTGATACTGATGGGCAGCAATTTTTTTATTTTTATCAAACCGTATGTCCAGTCTACCCAGATACTGCCCCTTTTCTCCTGCCTGCACAATCAATGTCCCTGGCACAACAGAAGCCTTTTTCACAAGTGTCTGGGAATGTCCGCCAATGATTACATCAATCCCCTTAACCTGTTTTGCCAATCTCAAATCCTCCTCATAACCAGAATGTGAAACCACAACAATCAGGTCAACCTTATCACGAAAAGCCTCTACAAAGCCCTGAACCTGCTTGACAGGGTCAGATACCTCTAAATTCTTGATAATATCCTTTGGGAAAAAGGTGAAAACCTCGGGTGAGATTATGCTGATAATACCCACCGTGAAGCTGCCAATTTCCTTGATTAGATGCGATGGGGCTAAATAGGTGCATGCCTTATCCTGACAGATGCTTAGATTGGCTGAATAAAAAGGAAGGTTTTCGGCCTCAATCTCCTTTTGGATATATTCAGTGCCCAAAATCAGTTCCTGATCACCAAGTGCGATGAGATCATAATTCATCTCTTCCATGGCTAAAAATGTATATTTAGCTAATAAAGGATCATGCCTGGGGGGGAGTATATCGCCGCTATCTAAGAGGAGAACCCCTGTCTCATCCTTCCTTATCTCCTTGATCAGGGTTGCCCTGCGAACAAGCCCGCCAAACGGATTTTCTGCACAATTACAGGACTCTAAATAACCATTGGTTGAGTTACTAAAAAGAATGGTCAATGTATCTATTTTTGCCACTATCTCTTTTTTTTCCAGTAAAAGGGTATCTATCTCTTTGCTTAAGGTTTCTACAAGATTATCCATATAGCCACTATATATCTTCTTTATATAACCATTTTTACTGATTAAAAACAACTTTGGTATTCCCGCTGTCTGATTTACTATAACGCCATATTCTGCACCAGATTGCAGACCATAAGGGTCAAGAAGGACTGGCAGGGTGATATTATTCTTTTTTACAAAATCCTCAACCGTCTCTGTTGCCGCCTTATCAATACTGATCAAATAAACCTCGACATCCTTATCCTGATACTTTTGAGCAAGCCGGTGCAGTTGAGGCATTTCCTTCAGGCATGGCTTGCAATCAGTATCAAAGAAGCTTAAAACAAGCACATTTTGTTTATTTCCATAGGTTAAAAGCTTGTTGAGGGTCAGGCTGTTTTTCCCAAAAAGCAGCTTCAATCTGAAATCAGGTGCAGCCCTGTTTACATCCTCTGCTTGAGCAAATACCGTTGAAGGAAGAAATAAAAAACTTAGCAGTAACCAACAGATAGCGATTAGTTTTTTCATTGTGTTGCCACCTTATCAACAATCTTAGCCGACAGTTCTTTTATCTTTACCGGCAGATCTTCTGCTGCAGCAAAGCTTATCGTCTCAGCCATGACTGCTGCACCGGTCTCTACATCAACCAAACGCACATTGATATAATATACATTCAGTATCTTGCTAAAACTGCCAATCAATATCTTTTCTATATTCAATATCTTACCCATCTGGACCGCACATTCATTCGTTGTGCAGCCAGTTTGCTGGAAATGCTGTTCAGCAAGTATCGCAGACATATTACTTCGTTCAAGAACAACAAATGATTGTGAATTAATCAGTTCTGTTCTCAAGAAATCAGCTATTGTTGATGCTTCCATTGCCGATACCTCGTGTGCTTCAAAATCAGACACAGCAATATTTATCCTCTTAGCCGCAACCTTTGGCTTTTCCGCAACGGGTTGAACAACTGCTATTTTCTCCTCCTTCTTCTTCTTCTCTAATTCATTGCTGGCGATTGATGAGGATTCCTCTGCCTTAGTTTTTGCTGAAATGTATTCTGTATGCTCATACAAGTCTTTAGATTCATTGAGGATATTATTTGCCTTTTCCATATCCAGCCCCATTGATTCTGCCTTGTTTACAATTTTTTGTGCTTCACTCATGGCTATCATTGTCTCTTTCTTTGCCAGACAAACTGTGGCAATGTTTAGCCTTTCTTTTGTATCACGATATTCGGGGATAGTCTCTATGACCATTTGAAAACATTTCATAGATTCCCCATATTTTCTTTCCATGAAACAGAGTTTACCTTCATTATAATAATTCCGAGCCGTAACCTGTTTTCTTGAATCAGCAAGTATCGATTGTGTCTGCTCAAAATTTTCGTCCCCTTCCTTAATCTTGTCTGCCCAATAGATTGCCCGCGGATACATCCCTTTTTTATGATAACCACAAGCCTTACGATAATTGCTTAATCCGCCAAAGTTCGTCGAAAAAGACACCTGCTGCATACTATCCAGATCCTTCATCCCTGCAAAGCTGTAATCAACAAGAAATCCGTTTGTATTCAGTCCAAGTCCAAGGTTAAATGTTGTCTGGCCATTATATCCAGCTCTTAAAGCCAGCAGCTTCGTAATCAAAAATTCACCACCCAGCCTGAAGCCAGCCTTTAAGCCCTTATCAGGTTTTTCGTAATCAGCACAAATGGTCAATCGATCATTCTGCCTCAAGGCACAGCCAGCCTTAATCGTTATTGGTAATGGATGCTCAAGATTCTTATACTTTATTGTACCAGCAACAATATTTCTGGCTGAAACCCCAAAACAAAGCCTGTCATCCACAGGACGAATAAGCATCCCTATGTCAACAGCACAGGCAGCAGCATTATAATCTTCTGCCAATATTGAAGTTATCCTCTTCAAATTACATCCCAGACTTAAAGCTGAATCAACGGCAACGCTGTAGGAAAACATGGCAATACTATCCTTTTGAGCAGAGAGTGTTTTTGATTTTTTAAATGAACCGTCTGTATTAAGCAGATTAATATCCATTTTTCCGCCATCAAAAGTAATCAGGCTTAATCCAATGGTACTTTTCTTAAATGGATAAACAAAACCCGCAAAACCATAATGGCTGTCTGTAAGTCCATCCAGATACATGGTGCTGAATTCTGGCTGGATAAGGAAACTCAATCCTGCAGGGTTATAATTCAGGGCATTAATATCATCAGACAGCCCGGCAAATGTTTCCCCCATCCCTGTTGGTCTGGCACCCATTAGCCCATCAAGCGAAAGCAAAATAGACTCACCTGCTGCATAAGCATTGGTGTATCCCAGCAAGGCAATAACTCCTGCTGTAACCAAATGTCTCCATAAATTAGTAACCATTGTATTCATTCTCAATTGTAGCCCCCTTAGTTTTTATCTTTATCCACTTATCTTTATCCACAGATTTCACAGATTAAAGATAAACGATTATATTCCAAGCTTTCTGCTCCGTAGAGATGCAAGATTTCGACCTGTGCGGTTGAAAATAGCTATCAGTTTTATCGCATTATCCACATTTCAGACTAACCACAAAGCACACAAAGAACACACAAAGGACACAAAGATTTTTTTTCTTAGTAGAGACATTGCAATGCAACGTCTCTACTTTGTGCATCCTTTGCATCCTTTGCATCCTTTGCATCCTTTGTGTACTTTGTGGTAAAATCTGTACCATCTTCTCCTAATAATCCGCGTAATCTGCGTAATCTGTGGATTATTCTACTACTACCACCTTTTTCGTTTCCTTAAACCCACCAGCCTTTATCTGTATCAAGTAAGTTCCGCTTGCTACAATTGCCCCGTCATCATTCTTACCGTGCCATGTCTCTGTATAAACACCGGTACTCTGATAACCATTCACCAGGGTTCTAATCAAATTGCCTCGAAAATCATAGATAATAATACTTACCTCCGCATTTTCAGTCAGTTCATATTTAATGATTACTCCCTCATTTTTTGTTGGGTCAAATAAATTGTTGTAAAGCGTAAGCCTTTCACCAGTTATTCCACCAGCAATAAGTGAAGAGTTTACCGTTGTCGTTGCATTCTCAACGACCATTACAATATGCTCAAGCATCCCATACCCGATGGCTGTAACCCGCACAGTACAGCTTCCAGCAGGAACAAATAGGCAATAGTTTCCATTTGTATCTGTTGTTGTAGCAACCCTGACTGCTTCATTATTGAATACCTCAACCATTGCCCCATTCATTGCTTTGTTGTCAACCGAACTGGTTACCTTGCCAGAAAGCCAACCTGCCGGATAAGGCTTGAATTTCTGGATACGATAGTTGTTGTAATCTGCAACAAACACATTGCCATAGCCGTCTACTGCTACACCATGAGGGTAATAAAACTGCCCATCCCCTGAGCCTTCACTTCCCCATTTGGTGATAAATGTGCCGTCAGCGGTAAACTTCTGGATACGATGGTTGTAGTAATCTGCAACAAACACATTGCCAGAGCTGTCTACTGCTACACCATAAGGATTGCTAAACTGCCCATCACCTGAGCCATAACTTCCCCATTTGGTGATAAATGTGCCGTCAGCGGTAAACTTCTGGATACGATAGTTGTAGTAATCTACAACAAACACATTGCCAGAGCCGTCTACTGCTACACCATGAGGATAGTTAAACTGCCCATCACCTGAGCCAGAACCTCCCCATTTAGTTTGCATGATATATATCCCTGCTGTTGCTGTGCCAGTGCCTGTGTTGTCTGCATAACCGCATGTAGTTAAACCAACTATAACTATTAACGCCTGTGCCAATAAAGGCATCATTCCCAAAGCCAAAGCCAAAACACACCTTAAATTCTTCATCTCAACCTCCATATGTCAAAGCTATCACTCTCCACGTTTACCTTAATCTTGTAGTTCTTCATAACATTTCCCTTCCCTTTTTTCTTCTGGTTCACAGTTGCTTCAAGTAGCCCAACATTCTATGTTGGCATTAGATATACCAGGATAGAAT
>JASEHA010000193.1 GCA_030018795.1 bacterium | reverse complement strand
GCCCAGGATTCTATCCTGGTATATCTAATGCCAACATAGAATGTTGGGCTACCTTATCTCTCAAATTCAGATAGCAAGATAAAAGAATGCAGTGTTTTCTGTGGTTAAAATGAGAATTGCTGACCTAAAGGTGCTCACGACATCATCTACATCCCATCCTCATCATCTTCCTCATCCACCTCTGGCGATATTCCCCTCTCAAACCTTTCCATCCTCGAATAAAGTGCTCGACGAGTAATGCCAAGGAGCTTGGCTGCCTTACTCTTATTCCCCTCTGCCTTTTCTATAGCCTTGAGGATATACTCATATTCAATCCTTTCCAAAGAGATACCCTCATCAGGGATATTGACTGAGATAGGGCTTGCATGAGGCTGCCGAATATGTCCTGGAAGGCAGGCGATAGTGATTGGTCCATCACCAGCGATAAGCATTGCCCTCTCCATTACATTTTCTAACTCCCGAAGGTTTCCGGGCCATTTATACTGCATAAGGCATATAATTACCTCATTCTTTACATCCTTCCCTTCCTGTCCAAACTTCTTCATAAAGTGTCTGACCAATCCAGGGATATCATCCTGCCGCTGCCTCAAGGGGGGAAGGGTAATAGGAAAAACATTCAGCCGATAGAACAAATCCTCCCTGAACTCACCCTTTTTGACAGCCTGCTCAAGATCCTTGTTGGTAGCAGTAATAACCCTGACATCTGCTTTAACCACTGATTCACCGCCAACCCGGAAGAATTCCCGCTCCTGTAGAACCCTTAAGAGCTTTACCTGAATGGACGGGGCTATCTCCCCTATCTCATCCAAGAAGATGCTGCCGCCCTTTGCCAACTCAAATCTGCCAAGCTTTCTTGTATGAGCACCGGTAAATGCCCCCTTTTCATGCCCAAATAACTCACTCTCTAAGAGGGTTTCCACCATAGCTGCACAATGGACAGCCATAAATGGCTTATCCCTTTTCGGACTGTTGTAATGGATAGCTTTTGAGATCAATTCCTTGCCTGTCCCGCTTTCGCCAAGTATCAGGACAGTAGTATTTGTTGGGGCAACCTGTTTTACCTGATCAAATACATCGCACATATTGGCACTCTTACCAATGATGTTATCAAATTTATAGGGTGTTTCTAATTTCTCCTTAAGTCCTATATTATCTTTCTTTAATTGCTGCTTTTCCTCAACACGTTTTATCAAAAGATTCAATTCATTGTTCTCAAAGGGTTTAATGAGATAATCATAGGCACCCTCTTTCAAGGCTGTGACCGCTGTTTCATTTGAAGAAAAAGCAGTCATTATAATCACCTCTGTCCGGGGCGAGATAGACTTTGTCTCCTTTAAGACACTTATCCCATCCTTACCGCTCATCTTCAGATCAGTGATAACCAGATCAAACGCATTTTTCTTTATCTCCTCTATTGCCTTAAACCCATCCTCAGCTGTTTCAACCTCATATCCTTCATCCTGAAGGAATTGCTCTAAAAGCACCAATATCCTCTTCTGATCATCAACAAGCAATACCTTCATTATCTATTTTCTCCTTTTTCTCCTTGCTTCCATGGCAAAAGTATGGTAAATGTTGTGCCCTGTTTCAGCCTGCTTTTTACCATAATCTTTCCCCCATGCCTCTGGATTATTCCCAGGACAATAGACATACCCAATCCATAGCCATGTTCCTTGGTTGTAAAGAATGGTTCAAACAATCTTTTTTGATCCCTTTTGTGTATTCCCTGCCCAGTATCGGTAACCTCAATGGCTGCAAATTGTTTGCCATCCTTATATGGATATGCCTTAACAGCAATCATCCCACCGTCAGGCATAGCTTCAATGGCATTACAGATAAGGTTTTGGAACACCATCTCCATCTGCTGCCTGTCAAAATAAAATTCTCCAATTGAGGGGTCAATATGCTTATTTATCCTAACATTTGCCCCTTCCATATCAGAAGACATGCGGTTAATAATCTGATCAAGCAATGCCTTGAGATCATTCAGCTCAACCTCAAGCGGAATATCCTTGGTTTGCGAAAGGATATTAGAAATCGTCTCATTCATCTTTTTTATCTCATCCGGGATATAATCAAACAACTCGTCATGGCTACCTTGAGGAAGGTATCGTTTTTTCAGTGACGCTACGGTGCCGTTGATTATCTGCAATGGATTCCTGATTTCATGAGCTATCCCGGCTGAGAAACGGCCAAGACT
Organism: bacterium; assembly: GCA_030018795.1. Taxonomy (GTDB): domain Bacteria; phylum UBA9089; class CG2-30-40-21; order CG2-30-40-21; family CG2-30-40-21; genus CG2-30-40-21. The sequence goes on along the minus strand of JASEHA010000193.1, from coordinate 2,938 downwards.
GGCAAATTTTTCCGCATGAAACAGATCAGAGATAAACCCCCTTACAACTGCAAGCAAGATAAGGACAGAGATAACACCAAAAACAAGGCTGATTATCCCAAATATAATCAGGATATTCTTTATCTGAGGCAAAACCTTCAAGAATTTAGGGCTGGCATCAACCCCAAGTATGGCTATCACCTCATCCCTGGCATCCTTCAACGGGGCAAATCCTGTCTTAAACATCTCTCTTCCATTACGATATAGCCTGGAATAAGAGGGATTACCCAGCGAAGCATCAAGGATTTTAGCAGTATCATCAATATCCATACATCGATACTTTTCACCCTCTAAGTATCTGGAACCAGTATCAAGAATAAGGTTATGCTCCTTGTCAATAATAAAGATACTCTCCAGACTATTCTTCTCATTGATTGTAGCTAATTGCTCCCTGAGGTTAAACGATTGAACATCATCTATGGTTTTTTCCTTTATTGATGTTATTAATTGAGGGGATACCTGCAGGGATGTAGTTACCGCAATAGCTATAAGCCGTTTACCAAGCTCCTCATCCAAAAGATTTTTAGCTTTAAGATAAAATGTCCACCCCCACAGATTAAAGAGCAATAAAATAAATAAGATACAGCCAAGCACAATAAATACATGCTGTTTTCTTTTCTTCAATATCTGCGATGACAGACTCGACATCAGTAGAACCATCCTTTATATAGTAGATAGGCTGAAGACTGTTAGACAGGAAAGGACTTACAACCTAACAGCCTTCAGCCTAAACTATCTGCACTTTTTCAAACATTTTAACACAGGACATATTGGATGTCAAGGGAAATTTCGAAGTTATACTCGATGTTTAAGTTTTTTGCCACCATTGGCACTTTATCGGCATGGTTCAAAACGAGGCAACACTTTTTTCGCCTTTTCGCCATTGTGGAGTAGTGAGGTATCTGCGGGGCTTGTCCCCGCCTTTCATCGATTTGCTCGCAATGACAGGAACCAACAAGTATTTGTTACCCTGCACGCTATGAAATTGAACCATGCCCAAAAATCTTGCCTCTCTACTCCCCCCATTACGAATTGAATGCATCAAGTAGCACACAATTCGGAGCACCAGTGCACCAGTCGGTCGCAATCCTTTTTTCATCAAATATCAGTTTCTCACGGTGCTCTGGTGCATGGTGCCCTTGTCTTGGTCACCAGTAAAAACTTGAACATCAAGTAATACAAGTCTGTCATAATAAAAATTACTGGTTCTGCTTTGAAAAAATATTGACAAATACACTTTTCCTGTGTTATAATTTTATAAATAAAATTAATGATTCGGAGGTATTTAAAGGATGTGGATAAAGTCGAAAAAGTTTGAATATACACTGCTTATCCTTGTTTGTGTAACATTAGGTGGACTGATAGGCGTTGGTGTTGGGGCACATAAGTATATCTCAGGGTGTATGAGTAATCTAAAGATTGAGAAGGCTGAACATCGTCCAGGGGCAAAGGATGCAGTCAGCTTACAGGATGCCTTTGTTAAGGTAGCTGAGGATGTAAGCCCATGCGTGGTTAATCTGAGTGTGGAAAAGACGGTTCGAGATAACGGATTTTCAGGGTTTGGTTTCCATAATGGGTTTGAAGGGACACCATTTGAGGAATTTTTCAAGGATTTTTTTGGGGGAAGTCCGCGTGAATTTAAGGATCAGAGCCTTGGCACTGGGTTTATTGTAGACTCACAAGGCTATATCCTTACCAATAATCATGTAGTTAAAGGGGCAGATGTGATAACGGTTCATCTGCTTGATGGCAGAAAATTCAAGGGTAAGATTATTGGAACAGACCCAAAGGTGGATCTGGCTCTTATCAAGATTGATGTCTCAGATTCTTTGCCAACAGCCAAATTAGGGAATTCGTCAAAGACAAAGATAGGGGAATGGGTGATTGCTATCGGCAATCCCTTTGGTCTGGAACATACCATTACCGTTGGGGTAATAAGTGCCAAAGGCAGGAGTCTTGGACAGAGCACACAATATGAGAATTTCATCCAAACAGATGCCTCGATTAATCCTGGTAATAGCGGCGGGCCACTGGTAAATATCTATGGTGAGGTGATTGGGATTAATACAGCCATTGTTGCCGGTGGTCAGGGTATTGGATTTGCCATCCCTGTAGATATAGCCAAGCATATTATTAATGGATTAATAAAACATGGTAAAATCACCCATGCATGGCTTGGTATCTATATCCAGAATATTGATGAGACCTTAGCTAAACACTTTAAGGTTGATCCTGAGTCAGGGGTTTTGGTGGCAGATGTGATGAAGGATAGCCCGGCACAAAAGGCAGGTATAAAAAGAGGGGATATCATCACCATGGTAAATGGAAGAAAAATTCTTACGCCATCTGACCTTCAATCAGAAATATTGGAAAAAGAGGTTGGCGAAAAGGTTGAGGTTACAGTTCTGCGGGATGGGAAGAAAGATGTTTATGAAATAGTTCTGGAAGAGATGGACAAGGATGGCGAGGGCAGTGATCTGTCTGCTGATGAGCATGGATGGAGAGGGATGACCCTGCAAGATATTACCCCAGAGATTGCCTCAAGCTTCAAGCTCCCTTCTAAAGTACAGGGTGTAATTGTAACCAGAGTAGAACCCAAAACACCAGCTGCTGAGTCGCAGATTCAAAAGGGGGATGTGCTTGTTGGTATAAATAATCAATCAATTGACTCACTTGACAGGTTTAACGAAATAGCTAAACAGATTCAAGATAAGGAAGATATAATCTTAGTTATAAAACGGGGAAGGCATACATTTTTTGTTGGGCTGCCGGGAAATTGAGAATAGGTAGATAGGCTGCATGCCCAGGGCACCAGGGCACCAGTCGATCGCGGTCGCAATTCTTTTGGTTCTTTAACAAATCGTGTGGGTAAGCCCGTGTCAAACGCATCCAAATACCA
>JASEHA010000192.1 GCA_030018795.1 bacterium | reverse complement strand
ATGCTCTTTTTACATGAGGCATTATGAGACAGTTGGCTTTATCGAATATTCAGATACGACAATTGATGGTTGACACGACACTATCGATCTTTTGTTCTGGTGCTCTGGTGACTGGTGCACTGGTGTTCTGGTGACTGGTGATTACTTCAGATGTCTAAAGTGTTACCAAAATTCATGCCGAACACTATTGGTTTTAAGCCTATCTCATCCGTTCCACAAGCCTCTTCGAATACTCATCATCTGGCTTAAGCCCAAGTACCTTTTGAAATTCATCCAATGCCTCAGGGTATCTTTGCTGCTGGTAGTATAATGACCCCAGGTTGCGATGCGTATCTACATTGTTTGGTTCAATTCGTATCATTTCCCTGCATTCAGCTATCACCAGATCCATTCTTTTTTGCTCATAATAGATACGGGCAAGGTTGGTATGGCTGTCCAGATTATCAGGGGAGATACGGGCAACATCTTTAAGGTATTTTTCTGCCTTATCATCCCTTTTCTGAATCATGTATATCTGAGCCAACCTATTCAAAAACAACACATGATCAGGGATGATACTTAACCCCTCTTCCATGACAGCGATGGCCTCATTGAATCTGTTTTGATTGATATGGATATTGGCTATCTTGTCCCGAGCCTCACTAAACAAAGGGTCAATGGTAAGCATCCTTTCATAACTTTTTCGTGCATCCTCAAACCTTTTCTTCCTTTCATAGGACATGCCCAGCAGGTTGTAAAAATTACTTTCCAATGGATAGCTCTTTAGCATTCTTTGTGCTTCAACAATAGCCATATCTATATTTTTCGGTATTTTCGGTAGCTTATCAGCTGTATCCAAATAGGCATGGATAATGTATTCAGCATAAAGCTTTTCCTTTGGGTTAAGGGATAGGGCAGTTTTGAACCTGTCAATAGAGGCTATCTTTTCACCTGACCAGAATAACTCTGCCCCTTGCTTGTACTGTATGTCAGCCTTATACCAGGGCATGGTTGTTTTGACTGCACAGAAGGCAAGCCCAACAATCAAGATAGCAATGATAGGAATAACAGCTGCTCTGGCATTATATGCCTGTCTGGATGGGGTAAGTCCAGCAATACAACCAGTCATGATAAAGAATAATGATGTGCTGGGTAATATCCAGAAGCAGAATTGGTTTTGCACAAAATATCCCAGTCCTGCAGAAAAAATAGCTACGGCAAATATGGATTCTCCTGCCCCTTTCCCACCTGTCATCTTATCTGCAAATATAACCTTTAGACAAACCCTTGCGGCAATAAACAAAAGCCAGAGGTAGGCAAAAACCCCCAGTAATCCTTTGGTTATAGCCAGATCAATGATATCATTGTGTACCCTGTCAGGCCGTCCATATTCTCCACCCTCATTTCTTATCAGATCCAATGAACGATACTTAGAGTATACCATGCCAAATGTTTCCGGGCCAGTGCCCAATAATGGGTAATCCTTGATAATGCCCAGTGCATCCCGCCACATAAAGATACGGCTGGCTGCCCCGCCAGCAAGCTTTGGTGCTCCTTCATCTGCCTTATCATCTGCCTGTATTGTAACGGTCTGCATAAACCTTTTTAATGGAGACACCTCTGGATTCAGGATAAAATAAAGGCTGCTACATGTAATCCCGACAATAAGCAGTATCAATCTTGGTTTCATGGATTGATCAAGCCTTTTTCGGATTAACACTGTAAAAACGACACATGAAGCCACAAATCCTAAGAATGCACCCCTTGTATTGGCTACAAATATTCCGGCTAATATCAGCAGACAGGCAATACCAGAAAGGTAGGGAAGTACCATGGATATAATAGACTTGAGGTTTATGTATCCTTTGGACCTACCCCTGCCCCTTCTCGCAGCAGGAATACCCTTACCCATTGATACATGTTTTCCCTCGCCCTTCATCAGATAGCCAGCCAGGGCTAATGGTAAAACCGTGGTAGCGTATGCCCCAAAATATACAGAATTGCCAAAGGTAGAGATAACCCTGCTTGTCCCATACTCCCGCCATCCTATAAGGTCAATGTGCAGATGTTGAAGAAATCCATACAGACTGACCGCTGCCCCGGCAAAAATGGCTGTCCCCAGAATTCTTAAGATAGCTCCCCTGTCAAGCCAATTTGCTGTAATATAAAACAATAAAAGGTAGTTAATAAAGGTAATCAAGCCTTCGTATCGATAATACGCCCCCCAAAGGCTAAGATAGGGACATACAGAAAAGATGGTTGACAGTATGGCTATTATCAAAAAGGTGAAAATTGGCAGGTCAAACAAGCTCTGGTAGACGTTAAATTTTTTAGAAAGAATAGCCTTTATCAATAATCCGCTAAGACAGGTAATGGTAAACACCTGCATCATAGCCAGTTTGCCAAGCATTATCCCTGACAGCCGCGTATCTACCCACCATGGAACAAGGAAAATAAGCAGCATCAGGCTGCCTTCAATGACAAATTGGCAATATTTATCAAGTGTTGCCGACTTCATTTAACCCTCGCTGCTTCTATTGCCCTATCCCCAATATCCTTTCGATAGTGAACGGCTTCAAAATTTATCAACGAGACAGCATCATAGGCTAATTTCTTTGTTTGAGGTATGTTATCCCCGCAGGCAACAACATTTATCACCCTGCCGCCAGCGGTAACTATTTTGTCATCTGTTATGCCTGTTCCTGCATGGAAGATAATAGCATCCTTTATCTTTTCTGCCTCATCAAGTCCGGTGATAGGCAGGTTCTTTTTATACGATGTGGGGTATCCGCCAGAGGCAAGAACAACACATAGGGCAGATGAATGTTTCCATCTTATGGTAAGCTCATTTAATCTGCTTTCCATGCAGGCAAGCATGATCTCTACCAGGTCTGTCTCAAGCAATGGGAGTATTGCCTGACACTCTGGGTCACCAAATCTGATATTATATTCTAATAGCTTTGGCCCGCTTGAGGTAAGCATTAATCCCAGATAAATAACCCCGACATACCTTCTGCCCTCCTCTCTCAGCCCCCAGATGGTAGGCTCTAAGATATCCTTTTGAATGAGGTCATAAAGCTGAGGTGTAAAACCTGGATATGGGGCATAGGCACCCATGCCGCCGGTATTTGGTCCCTTATCATGGTCAAAGATGCGTTTGTGGTCCTGAGCTGACAGCATCTGGACAGCATGTTCCCCGTCGGTAAAGGCAAGCACAGACACCTCTTCTCCAATCAGGCATTCCTCAATAATAATCTGGGATCCTGCCTCGTCAAAGATGCGTTCAACCATGATATTATTAATGGCAGCGATTGCCTCTTCAATACGGCTGCAGATTATCACACCCTTGCCTGCAGCCAGACCATCAGCCTTGATGACCACAGGCATCTGCACATCCCTGACATATTCTACTGCTGACTGGGCATCCTTAAAGACCTGAAACCTTGCTGTGGGGATAGAATTGCGGGACATGAACCTTTTGGCAAATACCTTGCTTGCCTCAACAATAGCGGCATCCCTTGATGGACCAAATATCTTCAGGTTTGCTTTCCGAAAATGGTCAACAATACCATCTGCCAATGGTGCTTCAGAACCCACAACCGTTAAATCTATCCTGTTAGTTGTAGCAAAATAAATCAATCTCTGAATATATTCATGAGAACCAGGGACAATAGGCACGCATTCTGCTATTTGTCCTATCCCTTCATTACCCGGAGCACAATAAATGGTGTCCACAAGCTTGCTTTGTTTAATTTTCCAACAGATGGCATGTTCCCTGCCACCTGAACCAATAACTAATATTTTCATTTTCCCTCCATGGATAAGATAAAGAATTCAGACTTCTCTACTTACCTTTCATTTGAGCCTTTATTATCTTAACCATTTGCTGAGCTACTCTTGATGTATTTGTATTAGGGGGACTACATTTAACCACATTTAAGAAACTGTTTAACGACTCATTAAGCATATCCTTAACACAATAAGCGACCCCTAACACAAGATAGATATTAGCATCCTTCTCTTTTATGCGTTCATATATTTCAATGGCTTCATTAATCTTCCCATTTTGCAATTGATTTAAGGCAGGGTCATTTTTTACCCTATTAGCATACATAGGCAGGCTGAGACATTTAGCCAGATAGGGAAGCAATTCCTCACAATCATCCGGCACACTTACAGGAAGGTATTCTATGGCTGTTTCTCTTTTATTTACAAGGACATAGAGAATGCCCAGCCATTTATAGACAGAGGAAAGTGTTTCCTCATCAGTGACAACATCAGCTGCTTTCAGATAATGATGAATAGACAGAGAGATATCCCCACTTTTTCTATAGGAGTCAGCCAGTGCCAGATATGGCTCCTTATTTGCCGCATCTAACTTAAGAACCCGTTGATACATCTCAGTAGCTGATGTATATTCCCCAATATCTGCATAACCATATCCTGCATCCATCAAAGAATTTATCAGTAGCAGTTTTCTTGCCTTCCGGCTGATTCCCTTTTGTTTTTCCGGCTTTTCAAGCCCATATATCTCTTCTAATGTTTGGAGGGAGATGATATCCTGATTATTAAATTTTATCGTTTCCTCAAGCAATGGGATTGCTTTAGAGCTACTGCCTTTTTCTGCATATAATTGTCCAATAACACCGGTCAATTCTTTTCGCGGTATACCCAATTCAAGGGCTTTTTCAAATATTTCAATAGCCTTATCCCTTTCATTATACTCAAGATACCTGTACCCAAGCTCCTGAGCAAGCATCCCGTTTTGAGAGTTCGCCCGAAAGACTTCCTCATAAGTAAAAATTAATTCGGATTCAACCGCTTTTTTGAGTAATACATAAAGTTGGGGATTTTTGGGAGAGACTATTAATTGTTGTTTTATTTGATCAATGGCCAGATGATATTTCTTTTCTTTTATAGATGCAGTAATTTTATCAATCGAAGCAGAACCTTCTCCTGCACCAAAGGTTGACTTTGGACAAAAAGAACAGAAAAAAATAATCAAGACAATCAAAACATTCTTCATTTTTTCTATATACCCTCATCTAATTATCTTAAATAATATCACAAATAGGCAGACATGTCAATAATTTTGTTTGATATTTTTTTATGGATGTGGTATAATTAATGCGAAATGCGAAAGTCAAAATAAAGTCTGCATAGAGACGCAAAAATTTGCGACCTGTGCGGTTGGAAATTACCACATAGGCAAAAATGGTACAGATTTTACCAC
>JASEHA010000191.1 GCA_030018795.1 bacterium | reverse complement strand
AAATACAATAAAACCGGAAAAGTCAGGGTTAATAAACTCTTTAATATTAATGAAACCCAGAGAGAGGCTGAAGGAAGGAGAAAATTAATCAAGTATATTATTACTGCCGCAGATACCATCTTCAAAATTCTATTAAATTCATACGGAATGGGATAAAATTTTTGAGAAACAAAGTATGTTATGGCTGCCATAGAAAAAAAAGCAAAGATCTTAATAGCCCCTGCCCCCATTACATTATATTTGGGAATTATAAACCAATTTAATATCAGTGTAACGAAAATAGGCACCCATACCGTAAGGGGAACCCAAGTTGTTTTCTTCTCAAGATAAATCCCAATTCGAAAAAGAGCGGTTGCTTCAAAAAAAAGAGAACTTATGGCAACTAAAGAAACAACGCTATGTGCTTCAAAAAATGCCTTGCCGGCTACAATACTTACTACATCCTTGATAACAAGACTCAGTCCAAGTGTTAAAAATATCAATACAAATTCGAGATATGTCAATACCCTGGCATAAATCTCTTTCACATCTTCTCTATCGGCTATCTCAAACCTGAAAGCAATCCATATCAATGTAAAAGGCTGCCCCACAAGCATACTCAATATTGACCCAAACTTACATCCAAGGGCATATATCCCTACCTTATCTAATGCACAAAAATAATTAAGAAAGAATCTATCACTATAGTTTAAGGCATATAATCCCAAATTAGATGGTATTAAAGGCCATCCAAACGATAACAATTCCTTAAGCTTTTGAAAAGAAAAAATGTTCCCTACATTTTTAATAGTATAATAAACCAAATATATAGAGGAAAGAAGCAATACAATTAACCCACTATAAAAGATCCCATATATCCCAAGATGCAGAAAAACTATAAAATATATATTAAGTCCTAACCCAAGTATTACCCGCAAGATCGTGATTATAACATAAAGAAGGGATGCCTCTTTAATCCTTAAATAGGAAAATGGGGTACATGCACAAACTTCAAAAAATAAGGTAGCAAACATGAGTTGAAAGCAATAGGTATATTCCTCTGTATGAAAAATAACTCTGGAGAAGTAGCTGCTAAAAAAACCTAAGACTACACTTCCTATTATCCCGATAAAAAGATTAAAGATTAAAGCCGAACTTATTACCTGGTTTCTGTCATTTTCCTCCTTATAGTAAAAATAATATTTACTTATTGCCGCACCAAAGCCAGCTGTTAAAACTGTACTTATAATATAAATAGTTGCATCAAGAACCTCTATGAGCCCATATTCCTTAGGACTCATGTACCTGGTATAAATAGGAATCATAACAAAGCCTATTGCCTTAGTTACAACAGCTCCTACTCCATAAATCATGGAATGGCCTAAAAGTCTTTTAAATTCTCCAAACATCCCCACAGAAGATTTATTCATTTCTTATTATACCAATTCCACATACGGACAAAGACCATCAAATCGTTAAAATCTACATTTTTATCAAGTTGTGCTGCTAAATAATAAGGTTGTGCTGCTAAATAAGGTGGTTGCCCTAAGGTTGTTGTGTTTGATCCAGCAATATCTCCGCGAATATCTTGTGAATCCTTTTGAAAAGCATTCCAGTATAGAGTAAACCACATCAAATCTTCAAAATCTATTATATTATCAGGCTCTTCCTGACCCTTTCGGCCAAAATCACCTATTAACTTAGGATGATCCTCTGGCTCCTGTGATGCTCTATTGGTAAAAAAGCTATATGTTTTGGATTCTACAGATGGATAGTTATAAAAATTAACCTTCAATCTATAATAATACTTAGTATCTTGAAGCAGATTTCTTAACATTACTCCCCAATCACCATATCTGGTTCTCAATACATTGGATAAATTTGATTCAAGTCTTCCATAAGATAGCTCTATATCTTGAACTGGATTTGAATATGGACCAGTTAAATAATATGGTCCAGGCCAGGTAATCCATGCAATCACAGCACTATTATCATCTACAGGATAGGCGTTAAGCCCAGATACTCCTCCATCAGTAGGAAAATTCTCATCTTCACTTACAGCAGTATACCCCTGACCCTGAGACCTAACCCTAAAATGATAGCCTGTAGACCTTGTTAATCCTTCAACAAATACCCTATGATTCTTTGTCTGTTCACTACTCCCACTTTGATGCGAATATATTCCAGGATTTAATATCCATTTATCTTCACTTACATATTCTACCATTGAATCCCCTTCAAAATCAGTTATCCATTCTATGGTAACAGAGGTAGGCATTATCTGGATAATCTTTACCGTATCCACCACACCATTTGTCTTAAAAGCATACATCCATGTTTTCTTATCTGAATTCGTTATCAATTGAAAATAATATTTAGTGCCTGATATAAGATTGGTTAGGTTGCAACTATTCCCGGAAACATTTACCAATGTTCCTTCTTTCACATTACCATCAAACCTTTTCGTCCCATATACAAGACTAACAACATCCACCGAATCCTCTGTCCATGTAATTAATGCACCACTTCCAGTTGTTTCTATCTGTACATTTTTAACCCCTATATTCTGATATTCTTGATACATCCTCTGTCCCTCACTGTGATACCAGACACGATCACCCCATGTTTTATCCAGAAGAGAAGGCATTATCCTATCCCACTGTTGATTTCCTGAAAGCTTTCTTAAGTATATCAGGGGATACAGCAAACGATTAGCCCTATAATCCAAAAACCAATCCATACACCCCTCATTTCTAAAACCTATTCTTCCATTCTCTTCTGCTACAGTGTATTTTACGATATGCTCCATACATCCAATCAACATATCCTCTACCAGTGATGGTTCAATAAAATTATAATATTTATTCAACATATCGTACTCAACCAAAGGACAAAACATATATGCAGCCATCCATGGACAGGCTATCTTGCACATGTCATAATCTTGCCTATACTTACAAGTATTCCCCATATAATCCCAATAATATCCCCTTCCCAAAAATTTTGGACCTGAAGATAACTGATGCTGCATCCAGAATCCTCTTTTCCAATTTCCGATCAATCCCTTCACATTCTCTGTCATCCCTTCCAGATACTTCTTATCCCCTGTGCCATTATATGCCACTACTGCTCTCCATAATGCCACCCCTATCTCTCTTTCCTGAAGCACTCTAAGCAAAAGGTTTGACATATTCTCTGGCACCTTCACCCAATTGTCATACCTTGCCTGACCACATTTTGCAATAACTTCCTCTGCCCATCTGTCGCCAGTAAGCAAATAATATACTCCAGCCCCGGCTACCAGGGCATGACAGCTATCGTCAGTTGCTGCTACCCCACATCCTGCCTGATATCCTCTGCATCCACCCCTGCTGCTTATATTTCCCCACTCATCGCTACCCCCATACTCAGCATGAATTATATGCATATCAGCCAGATGACAGAATCTAACCTCACCTTTATCAAAATGTTTTTTATTAGTACTCTCTTGAATGTAATATAATAAGTCACGAACACCAGGGTCATCATAATTATCCCTAACGCACATAGACGGCATTGTTTTGCCAAAATACTTATATCCATAGTTGTTAGAATCATAGTCCAGATTAAAGGTAGGCTCTCCCACTACCTCTGGCAATATCTTACCAAACACACCTGAATTACAGTACCACTCTGATGGAATTCTGGGAAATATATTATAGTTAAACAAAGACACCTGATTTTCTACTGCATCCTGCTTAAACACTCCAGAATTAAAACACAACATTATCTTATGAGTCTTGGCTATACCTGAACCTCCAAAAAAATTCTCTTCTGCACTATCTGGATAAAGCCATATCTTTAGCATGTCATTATTTACAACAAATCCTTTGGGATAATTCTGCCAGAAATATCGAACTGCAGCGGTTATTCCACAAGTACCATTGTTTATATCTATCCAGCCAGAAGCATATGTTCCATTACCCATATTGCCACTATATGATGTAGAGTCATCTTGATAGGCATAACACTCCTCTAACACCTGCTTTTCATGATATCCAGAAGGTTCTTTCCCCAGTCTACATACAGAATCAGGAAGCAAATGCTTTAGCTGTATATTATACCCCTTTAGCCTGAGTTCTCGCTTAGTAGTCGAATTCTCATCTATTATTGTATGGCTCATCTGCAGGAAATCCTTGCCAGCATAGGCATACACCCTGACTATATATCTAAAATCATTGGCAGCACTACTGGCTGCAATATATTTCCCGCGTATCATTATACATGACCTGACCGGTCCACTTTCTTCTATCTTTACCTCATTAGCAATATACTGATAATTCGATGATTTATAGCTCTGTCCATCAACACCTATTACCTCCATATCCCCATTCTCTATTATCTTTTTACCATTCAACCAAATTCCATCAAACAATTTTCCATAATTTTTATTTATCCTGAATCTTAACACACCTGTATCCACTTCCACATATCCAGACCCATCCATTACATTAACCTTGGGTTGTGGTTGCATACCCCCATTTGAGACCCCAATACCATAATCTATCTTGTATGTCTCAGGATTTGCCAAAAATTGTACAAGTGCTGCCTTTATTTTCCCATTCTTCCATTTGCATAATTCATGAACCTGGAAAGGTATCTCCTCTCCTGTAGCAACCCTGCTAAGTTTTAAGTTTGAGATAGAATCAAGACAATTTTCATCCTCAGGGAATGGAACACCAACGGCTACAGGATATTGAGTGAAACTCTTTCCTCCTGCATCTATTGTAAGTGGAATTATGCCAGCCATGCCTTTTACTGAAATTAACAATATAAGACTAAAGACTAAACATTGATATGGCACCATTATTATTTCACCCACCTGATTAATTCAAATGCCTCAGCATATCCCAGCCCAACCCTACTCCCCCATTGTTTGGCAGCATTTTTTAACGCCTCAAGAGATCGAGGATGTGGAAATTCTCGTATTTCGCTTTCATAACATCGAAAAGCATCCAGCTTTTGCTCTATTGTCTCTCTAACATCCACAAACACATTAGGCTTAAACACCCTCTCAGAAAATGGCGGGCACCATTCTGTGGATGATAGGGTTTCATAGCAGAAGATATTCTTTACACTGCTCTCTTTTACTGGTCGAGCAGCCACCATGGTTGCCTCAAATACCACTCGATGGTCCTGATTCACATCCCCATGATGGTGAACATAGATTATCTCTGGTTCAATCTGTTTAATCAATGCCTCAATTGGCTGAACCACATCCAGCAAGGGAATCCCATCCATCCTTTGATCCGGC
>JASEHA010000190.1 GCA_030018795.1 bacterium | reverse complement strand
ACCCATCTACCTCATCTATCCGACAATTGATGGTTGACACGACAGTAGTGCAAATAGGAGGTAACAAAATGGCTGAACTTTTGGTTGTTTGTGCTTGTGGATTAGATAATCCAAATCGAGCATCACTGGCTTTCCTGACAGCTAAGGGGGCAAAGGAGAATAAGGACAATCCTACTATATTTCTGGCAAATGATGGGGTTATCTTTGCTAAAAATGGGATAGCCCAGCAGGAAACCATTCAGGGTGTTGGTCTGGCTGCATTCAGTGATGTCTTTGAAATATGCCAGATCCTCAAAATCCCAATCCTTGTCTGCAAACCATGTGCTGAGGCAAGGGGTATAAAACAAGATGACCTTATCGATGGTGCAAGATTCTCTGGTATTTATGATATGGCAAAATTAGCTGCCAGAATGAATACAGTTTCTTTTTAACATGATCATTATCAAACAAGCCAAAGACACTATTGAAGATACGGTTTACGATGCCCTTTCTAAGATTGGGTATCAACCTCAGCATGAGAGGGCAGTGATTAAGCCATGCATTCCCAGCCCATGTCAGAATGGATGCCCATATATTACCGATCATAGGATAACATCCGGGGTAATAGACTATTTAAGACACCAGGGGATAAAGGAGATCATCGTTGGAGAGGGTCCCTTAAGGGATTATGAGAGGACATTTGTTGTGTCAGGGTATGAAAAAATGTGCAAAAAAAGGGATGTTCGTCTGCTAAACCTTCATTATGCAGAACGAAGAGGTATACCCTGGGATTATGGAGAAATACAGCTTCCATCGCTGATTCTTGATTCAGAATATATCAATATTGCCAAGTTAAAGGTACATACCTCAACAACCGTAACCCTCAGCATGAAAAATCAGATGGGATTGTTAAAAAAAGAAGATAATAAGAAAATCCATTTGCTTGGGCTTCATCGTCCGATTGCTGCCCTGTCAGGTGTAATCAAACCAGACATGATCATCATCGATGCCATTAACGGTGAGCAAGGTGGGGCACCAGGAAAACATGGACAAGAGGTACGAGGTATCAATCTGGTCATCTGCGGCAATCATCTTCTTTCTACAGATGCAGCCGCAACTAAGCTTATGGGGTTTAACCCTGAAAATATCAGGCACTTAAAGATAGCCAGAGATATTGGTATAGGCGAGTTTGAAGATGAAATGATAGGACTACCCTTAAATGAATGCCAGATGAATTTTATTCCATTAACCGATCATCGAAGGATAGGCAATCTTTATTACCACTGGACCGACGAGACATGCAGTGGATGCCTGGGGCTGATGGCTGAGATACGGAAGACTGTTCTATCCCATCCATGGCATATTGGCAGATTTATTCAATATGGACTATTGCAGCGATTAGACATCATGACCGGTAAACCCAAAATAATCCAGGAAACCAATTTTTCCTATCTCAGCCGTATCATTGGGATTGGCGACTGCATGAGTGATATTGCATCAAAACATGGTATCCCCTTTGTCCCTGGCTGCCCACCAAAGGCTGTTGATGTGTTGAGGAAGATATAGGCATTTTAGGAACACCAGTGTATCAGTGTATCAGAGCACCAGTTACCAGAGTATTAGTCAAATTCCTTACTGGTGCACTGGTGCACTAATGTGCCCTTTGCGTCACTCATCTAAAGCTGCACTCTCTCCAGCAAGATACCCTGTAGAAAACGAGGCTTGCAGATTAAATCCGCCTGTATCTGCATCAACATCCATGATCTCACCGGCAAAATATAACCCGGAAATAATACAAGACTCCATGGTTCGGGGATTAATATCCTTTAAGGAGACTCCCCCTTGTGTAATCATTGCCTGCTCTACAGGCAATGTCCCGATTACCTCTAACTGCAATCCCTTGAATAAGGCAGCCAATCTATAGCGTTCGTCTCTATTAATCTGGTTTGCCTGTTTATCCTGCAGGATACCTGCAATCTCCATAAACACATCCACCATCCTTTGTGGCAAAAAAAACTTGAGTATGCTACGAATACTTTTCTTTGGATTAGCGTTGAATTCCCTTAAAAATCGTGCATCCAGTTGCTCATGAGACATGCCGGGTTTTAGGTCTATGCTTACTAATACTGCTTTGTCCTTTTTGTCCGCATCCAGCCAATCAACAATCTGACCACTCAGGGATAAAATCAAGGGTCCTGATATACCAAAATCTGTAAACAACAATTCTCCAACCTCTGAGGTTACCTGCTGTTTTCCGCACCTAAAAACAAGCTGGATATTCTTCAGGGTTAACCCTTCTAACAGCTTCGGATAATGTCCCTTTATCCTTAAGGGGACAAGCCCTGCCCGAAGAGGAATAATACGATGCCCAAGCCGTTGTGCTATCTTTAATCCATCCCCTGTTGACCCTGTCCAGCCATAAGAAATGCCACCTGTAGCAAGGATAATTCTGTCACATAAAATTTTGGTTAACCCTGCCTCTTGATAGGGAGCAGTTAACAATTGCTCTCTGTCCCCTACCCTTTCTTCTTCGTGGCTTATAATGCTCAAACTGGAAGCTTGAGTTACTACCCTGTCCCCTACCCTCTGCTGACTGCCAGCTTGTTCCTTGAGCAGCACACCCTTTATCTGATTATCCTCAACAAGGATATCTTTTAGCTGTGCATTATAAACAATCCTTACCCTGTTTACAGCCAGCTCTTTTTTCAATACCTCAAGAACGCTAAGAGACATATCAGTGGCAGGAAAAACACGCGACTGTCTTTCTACCTTAAGGGGTAGTCCCCTACCCTCAAAAAATTGCATTAAATCAGTATTGGAAAATGTGTTCAGAGCAGTCCTCAAAAATCTGCCATTCTTATGAAACTTACCCAGAAGGGTTTCAATGTCACAGGCATTGGTAAGATTACAACGACACTTACCAGTTAAGAGAAGCTTTTTGCCCAGTGCAAGATTCTTTTCTATCAGGACAACATCTATCAGAGGTGTTGTCTCTGCCAGAGAGGCTCTCTCCTGAGTAAGCTGACCTGCCCGAATAGCCGCCATCATCCCAGCAGGTCCACCACCAATAACAACTATGCTTCTTTTATTCATTTCAAGAATCCTCTCACATAGACGAGCCAAATTAAAATCATCAGGCAAAACAAGTAGAGACGCAAAATATTGCATCTCTACTCAGGCTTCCTTCTGCCACTCCTTTTGAACAATTCGATATCAACATTTATTGATGTGATATTTGGATGCGTTTGCCCTACCTACTCCAGTCTATTCATCTATCTCGCCACTTCTTTCCCTCAGTTTCCTTCTTCGCATTCCTGGTCTATTCGGCCAGATATCATCCAGGGTTTCCCTTGTCTTTTCGAGCTGTTCCTCCATTTCCTTTATTCTTTTATTGTATGGCTGCATCTTATTGCGACGAAGGATGATAGTGATTCTGATGGCAATCATTATACCAATAATGATCAAAATATCAGGCAATGTTTTATCCAGTTCAAACATCTTGTTTTGACTCCTTGTAATCGTTCACCTAATAAAAATGTAGTGAGCAACCTTCAGGTGCGTTTTAAGCCTGAATTACGAGTCTAAAAGACCCTCACTACATATATAAACCATGCCTCAATACACCCTCTGCCTATCCTGCCTGTCCCACAATCCAAAAAGCTCACATGCCTCATGGCGAAGAAAGTCAGATGTAATCTCAATCTGACTGCTCTTTCCAGCAATCTGTTTCATTATATCATTTGATATCTCCAGCTCATTAAAGCCGAATTGTTTTGCATCCTCAATCCTTGCCCCATAGACTATTTTCTCAATCCTTGCCCAATGACAGGCACTAAAGCACATAGGACATGGCTCACAGGTGGAATAGATAACACAACCTGACAGGTCAACAGTCTTTAATCTCTGGCAGGCATCACGAATAGCACAAATCTCAGCATGAGCGGTAATATCCATACTTTCCCAGACAAGATTATGCCTACAGCTTATCATCTCCCCATCCTTAACAATACATGCCCCAAAGGGTGTCTGTCCTTGAAAAACACCCTTTCTTGCCATATCAATGGCAGCTTGCATAAATTTTTCATCTGCTTTTAGCTGCAAGATACACCCCCAGATCAATAGTCGCGTTTCGACTTCGCTCAAAGCGACCAGAGAGGATAAAGCCACTCAAGCCACTACTCCACCACAATCTTAAATCCAACCTGCAATATCTTTCCTTCCTGAAGCATGGTATTTATCCTTTCCTTTAACTCCTTTTTAAGACTCTCTGTTCGTTTTATCTTCTGAGAATCATAGCTGCCAACAAGACCCTGAATAATATCCTTGATACTATCCCTTTTTTCATCCAGTTCTTCGGGATTGGCATATTTTTCTACCTCATATACCAGAACTACATCCCTTAATTGAGCAGAACAAACCTCATTATAATCATTTAATCTAACCAGAAAATCTCCCAGCTCATAATGGGCGTAAGGGGCGTAAGAAATGCAAGAAAACTCCTTGCTTTCTTTGCTTGTATTCTCTTCCTCCAATTCCTCTTTTTCTATTGGCTCATTAAAGAATATCTTTAAGACCTTTGCCCTTGGTTTTAAGGGTATTTGTTCAGGAAAGCTGCCAGTGGTAATATCCATTTGAGGATTTGAGGCATAAGAAGGGAGTAAGATATTCTTTGGCTCTGAGAATACCATAATATCATCTTCCATAGATACTGGATTGATATTATTTTCAACCTTTGAGAAAAACATTAGCTTTTTTTCCACTTTCTCTCCTTTCTCTTCCTTAATAGAAGACATATCCGTGGAAATCCTATTTTTAGCGATAAAGGATGAAGAATCCAGATAATCAGCAGCTGGTACAGATGTTTGAGAGCCTGTCTTGTAACTTTTTTCAATTGGAATAACACGCAGCATATCCCCTTTAAACAAAAAAACCTTTGCAAACCACAACCCAGCAGAGATCAACAAAATCGCATAAACAATATACTTTTTTGTTATGGATAGATTATATTCTGGCAGGACAGGTAGAACCTCTTTTTTTATCTCCTCATGAACCGAGGATAGAAAGTCAGTTGGCGAGAGGATCTCTTCAATAGATGCTGTAATCTCTATAGTTCGTTTAATTGAAGACAACTCATCCTGACACATGGAACAGGTTTCAAGGTGCTCCTTTATTGGTGCAGAAAAAATAAGCGTATTATCCAGAAATGAACTCAATTGGCTTTGAATATACCTACATTCCACTATAAATCACATCCCTTATCTTATCTCTCAGCTCTATTCTGGCTTTATGGAGGCGAGGGTTTATGGTTTTA
>JASEHA010000018.1 GCA_030018795.1 bacterium | reverse complement strand
GTTTCCCCGCCCTGATTGGTTGATTCATGCGACAGATTAAGGTTGACACGACACTAATAGGGAGGATGAGAGTGTTTAAGGTAGGAATATTAACCATAAGTGATCGATGCTCCAAAGGGATGAGAGAGGACAAGAGCGGTGAGGCAATTCAAGGAATGGCAGCCGGGCTGAATGGAGAGGTTGTCCAGTATGAGATTGTTCCAGATGAAAGGGAGATGATTGCTCAAAAGCTTGTTGAGATGGTAGATATAACCGGCTGCGATATTGTTTTAACAACAGGAGGCACAGGCTGTTCTCCACGAGACATTACCCCTGAGGCTACCTCTATGGTGATAGAAAAGGATGTCCCTGGATTAGCCGAAGCCATGCGGTCAGCCAGTCTTAAGATTACTCCCCACGCCATGCTCTCAAGGGCTATCGCTGGTATAAGAAAGCAATGCCTGATTGTTAATCTCCCTGGCAGTCCTAAGGGGGCAACAGAATGCTTGGATGTAATCATGCCTGCGATTCCACATGGGCTTAGTGTCTTAAAGGGAGATGTTAGTGATTGCGGCCTTGTTTAATTTTGAATTTGTTCGACAGTTCGACAGGCAGCTGGATATGAGTATGAAAATGGAGCAGGTAACAATACAAAAATCTCAAGGTAAAGATGCCCTAATAGAATGTCTTTACTGCTTGTGCCTTTGTGCCTCTGTTTTTTTGCATTCCAATGCCTATGCTGAAGAGATAATTGTTGAACAGGCAGATTATGCAGAATGTCAGAAAACTATGGCAAATCTTAAGGGAAGCGTGACTGTAAGATGTAATAAACAACTACTGCAGGCACAAGGGATAAGCCTTAACACACAAACAGGGGAACTGACAGCTACAGGAAGCGTAAGATTAATTGACTTAAGTAAAGCGATTGAATGCAGTCATCTTGATTATAACCTTCACAATAAACAGGGTGAAGCTGAAGATATATATATTGATACAAAAAGGGTGTTTCTGCAAGCCAGGCAGGCAAAAATAGGCACAGCATCGGTTATCTTGAGCCATGCAATAATTACAGGCTGCAATCTAAAAAAGCCACACTATGGTATCTATGCCTCAAGCTTACGACTCTATCCTAATGACAGTATCGTGATAAAAAATATTGTTTTTAAGATAGGGAATGTCCCGTTTTTTTATTTTCCTTATTACTCACAATCCCTTAAGGATAACAGGCCGCCGTTTGAATTAATGCCATCTTATGCAGACATTGATGGCCGTATATTAAAATCTACCTACAACTATCTCTTTTCTGAAGACTCTAAGGGTTCACTGTTTCTTGATTATGTTGAAAAAATGGGTGTTGGCAAGGGTCTTTCTCATACAGCTAAGAATAAAAATGGCAAAAGCGATACTTCTCTTTATTACATAAATGAATCTCAAAAGCGTTCATATCTTCTGCACAGGGAAAGGTGGCTGGCTGAGGCAGATTGGCTGTGTCAAAACAAGGATATGAGCACCCTGCTTCATCTTGATGCCTTGAGCGATCCGCAGGTGAGAAGGGATTATCATGGGGATAAATCTGTTCTTGAACCAGCATCACATCTATCTATTACCCGGGTAATGGATGATTATCTCTTGAGGCTGACATATGCAAAAAAATATGGCTGGCAAGATAATAACTTTGTCATAACTACAGGACAAGCTCCATCGCTAAAATATGAGACAAAGCTCAATAAATGGAGAAATACCCCATGGTTTATCAACTTTTCCTCTGTTGCTCAAAGGGAGGCTGCTACAAAAACCATTGCCTTAGAGGCAAGGGCATCAGGGATGCGAAATTATCGATTAACCAGATGCACAACCCTTAGCAATAGTATCTTGCTTGGAGGGGATAAGAAACATCCCCTGTGGTATGGAGAAAACTTGAACCTCAGACAAAGAACAGGAAACACAAACTTGAATCTTGGGTATATGATCAAGGGTAACCCTGACGAATTGATGTCCCACAAGCTTGCTGCAGAGCTGTTTCAGATAACACACAATAATTATTTAAGATTATGGACAGATATTGACCTGCGATTAAGGAAACAATTGGGGAATAATACAGCCAGGCTCAATGCTGTTAATGGGTTATGGAAAAAGGAGCATACCTCTGTTCAACTTGGCTTTGATCCAGATCAAGGAAGGGTTGAGAGCATTGAAGGCTTTATCTGTCTGCAAAACAGCCTCCTCTCAACAAATCTTGGGACAACCTATCTTAAAGATACAACATGGGAGACAACAATGCATTGCTTTCTTAATCTCAATCCAAAAACAACGATTCAATCTGATATATACTATGACCTTAAAAATAGCCGTGTAAAGGAGGCTAATTACTCAATCAAAAGAGGATTACATTGCTGGGAAGCAGTGCTTGGATTCAAGTCCCAACCCTATACAGGGAATAAGGAGTTTTGGGTAAGGATTAATCCGAGATGACTTGTGTAACTCGATGTTCAAGTTTTTTCGACCTGCGCGTATTGGTTCACCTATCCTACAGAAATGACCACAAGATGTAGCACCTCTGGCAGGAGGTAGCATTGGCAGTAGACCTTCTGCCGGCAGCAGACCTTCTGCCTCTGGCATGTTGCCGATACAAGAATGTCTGTAGCTGTGAGGGTGACTGGTGCACTGATGACTGGGCAGGAGGCGATTCCTATGAGCCAGAAAAAACTTGAACATCGAGTATCAGTAAAACAGTCTATTACTTGATGCATTCAATTCGTAATGGAAGAGAGCAAGGCATAATGAAAAAAGCTGCTATTTATTGATTTCGAATTGTTCGAAAGAAGTGGCAGGAGGAAATTGTCGAGCAAGAGAGTAGGAGTTTGATAAAAACTGATTGTAACACCACAGAGTTCGCGGAGACCGCAGATCTATGACCCAACCACCAACATAGAAATATTCTCTGTACAATTCATCTTTTCCAGCATCTCTGCTGCTTTTTTCATAGAAGAGTATTTTTCTTTATCAGTTAAAAGCTTGCAAACAGTCTCTGGAATATCTGTTGTATGTTTTGGGTATACAGCAGCTCCGGCAGCAACCAATACCCTGGCATTCCATTCCTCTTGTCCTTTTATGGCTTGCATCAGGCAAAGGGGTATCCTTTTTACCAATGCTTCTGACACAGACATGCCGCCTGGCTTGGTAATCAATATATCTGCTATAGACATAAACTCCTGCATATTATCTATAAAGCCAAATACTCTGACCCGACAATTGAAGTTTTGAGTAATCGCCTTTGCCTTTTCCTTTAACTTTTTATCCTTGCCAATAATTATTGCCAATTGGAAACTTTTCTTTACATCCCTGAATGCTTCTAATAAATCAAGTACCGGTCCTATCCCAAATCCACCAAACAGTATAAGAATAATCGGCTTATCCTTATCAAATCCAAGCTGTTCTTTCTGTTCTTTTACTGCATCTGCTTCTATTGGGACAAAAAACTTGAGGTTAACAGGAATACCCTTAACAGCTATTTTTTCAGCAGGAACACCCTTTTTCTTAAGATGCACAGCCATCTCTTCACACGGCACCACAAATATATCTACCTGCTTGTTTATTCCAAACGAATGGACATGAAAGTCTGTAGCCACAGAAATAAGGGGGATATTTAATCCCTTTTCACCTTTCCCTGTGGATGAATGTTGAGCATGTTTTTTTAAGGTTCCTACAGCGGCAGCAAGAAATGGATGGGTTGAAACGATTACCTCTGGCTGAAATTCTTTGATATTTTGTGCAATCAAGGCTGCGTATTTTTTGGTAATATACCACCTTATTGGGGAATAAGCACCTGAAATCAGTCGGCTATTGTAAAAAAATCCCCAGAGATGCGGCATGTGCCTGGCCATAAAGACATAGATATTGTTTATAAATCGCTGCTTTTTTGGCTCTTCTTCAAGGGGATCCTTTAACCAGACCGTAGATTCTGGTGAAACATGCCGTATCCCCTCACAAATAGCCTCAGCTGCACGAACATGTCCCATACCAGCTAATACGGTTAATACAAGGATTTTCTTCAATTCAAACCCTCTACTTCTGCTTCAGCATTTGAGATAATCCTGGAATCGGCAAGTACCCAAATACTGGTAATGCTTATCCCTGTGAATGCCGGATGTAGCCCAACATTCTATGTTGGAAAACTTCAGACAGATCAATCATTAGCTAAGTATAGCCAGGATAGAATCCTGGGCTACATTCATCCCATTTACTTGCCGATTTCAGGATAATAGCAGTAAATACGCCAATCTAAAGAATGCTGCCATTTTCGTAAGCGGTTGGTATCACAAACGCAAGCAAGATACTTGAAGTACCTCTGCATTCCCATCCTCTGCCTGATGGATTACTTCCCATCGCTTTTTCCTGTTATCTTCAAAACACTCGGGGAAAATAGAACATTCAAAGCAACAGGTTTGAGG
This sequence comes from bacterium, assembly GCA_030018795.1. Lineage (GTDB taxonomy): Bacteria > UBA9089 > CG2-30-40-21 > CG2-30-40-21 > CG2-30-40-21 > CG2-30-40-21. Next base: position 12,588 of record JASEHA010000018.1, on the reverse strand, counting down.
CAGTCCCCTCTCACCAAGTATCCACTTTTTTGGACAAGTATTATATTTTTCACATTGATTGCAACAAAGCATCTGTTTCTCCTTGAAAAATAGGGGGATAGACTGCTGCGTAGGCAAATGTACACAAAGAGACAAAGCACAGCCTTATCTCTACCGATACTGCCCCCGTATCGGTTTCTTAATCCCTTCCGGAACCCTTAACCCAAGAATCTTATATACCCCTTCCAGGTACCCCCTGAACAGGAAATCGAAGATGTCTGCGTTTGGAGAGTAGTGAGTATCTCCATACCACCAGAACCAGTCTGAGCCTTCAGCAATATAGATATATTCCCAGGCAGCTTGAGTCTTGTCTGATTGACCATGTTTCTTTTCAAAATTTACCAGAGCCTCTCTTGTCTCATACAAATAATCCCAGGCCCTGTTTTCTTCCTTGTCTCCTATCCAGATACGGAAGTTAGAATTTATCCATGAGCCGGGATGAATCTCAAGTAGTGTTTCTTGCGGAGGATTCTCCTTAAGATACTCGCTTATAGTAACACACCTTATTCTTTCATCGTTTGAAAGGCATGTATAGAGATATTCTAAGAATTCCCAGCCATCCTTTGAGTAATATTCCCATGCATTCTCGCCATCCATGGCAATACACACAAGATGATTTCTTTTTTTGGGCAGCATATCACGAATATGATGGAGTCTGGTGATAAAATCAGATACTGCATCATAGGTATTCCATTTCCCATAGGTAAAACCAATAGTATCTGAAAGTGTTCTATCCCGAAAGACGACACTTACCTGTTTCCCATCAATGTTAAGATTATACGGTTTATACAGCAGATGGGCACTATGCCTGTCCATGCCAAGTGTATGATAAAGAATCCACTCATCTGTTGCCAGCCAGTTAATACCATTATCAGCTACCAGAGGGATAATATCATTGCACACACTTCCTTCTGATGGCCACATCCCTCTGGGATTACAGCCAAGGTAATGCTGATAGCAATCTACAGCCTTTTTTATCTGCATCCTTGCATCCTCAGGGGCAGAAAATCTCTTGTTTGGCAAGATAACTCCATGGTCTGACTGTCTGGCTAATTCTGTATTACATAACAAGGGAAGTATTGGGTGATAATATGGGGTTACAGAGACCTCAATCTGTCCCTTATCCTGCATTCTTTTGTATTCAGGCAAGATAAGAGAGATAACCTCTCTTTGTTTATCTATAACCTTTTGTTTTTCCTCCTCAGAAAAACCACGCTGTTTTTGAATAAGGCTTACTAATAATGAATCCCTTCCCTGAAATTGTGGGTCAAACCAGGCAATATTAAACCAAACCTGAAGGTCAAGAAAATCCTGAGTGCCAAATCTTTTGATAGCCGTAGATACTCCATCACCTGAAAGGGTAATGCCCCTTTTTTCAATAAGCTCTCGATACCTTGGAAAGGGTTTGATCATATTATCCCAGTTCGCAGAAAAAAATTCCTGCAAGAGAAAGGTCTTTTGTCCATAACTCAACTCATTAGCCGGAACAAGGGTATGTTTCAGATACTTATCACTTGCGCCCTTAGCATACTCATCCAACTGAATCATCAAGGATGGAACCATGTTAAATGTTTGATGGATTGATGGGTATGCATCCAGAATAGAAACCATGTCATAATAGTCTTTGATCCCATGCAGCCTTACCCATGGAAGAGCGTATTCCTTAGTAGAAATATCCTTGTAAAATGGTTGATGCATGTGCCATAAGAAGGCAACATGTAATGGAGTGCTCATAAATTTTTCCACCAGAACCTTGCCTCATCAGCCCATCCGGAATTTTTTGTTATCTTCCCATACATTTTCTTTGCCTCAAGATTGTTGCCCATTCTCTGATAACACCTTCCAAGGCTCAAAGAAGCATCCTGAACCTCAAAACTGTCTGGATAATTTTTTGATACCAGCTTATACGAATCAATTGCCTTCCCAAACTCTTTTTTTTGCTCATAGATGTTGCCTATACGGCAATATGCAGATGGAGACAAAGGGTGTTTTGGATATTTTTCTAAGAATTCCTCAAAGCAAACCTTAGCATCATCAAACTCTCCCAGGTAATAGCAGCATGCCCCCTTATAAAATCGGGCAAACTTAGCCTCTTTGGTAAAGCCATATTTGTTGATAATGGATGAAAAAACATCCTTTGCCTTTATATAACCCTCTTTTTCACCAGGAACACATTGTTGATATGCAACCTGTGCCTGAGAAAATTGATTCCTCACGTTCTTAATCGAAGTAGAGATAGCTGACCAAAGAATAATCCCCCCAATAAGCACACCGGCAGCAATCCCACCGTATGTCTGAATCTTTGTCGGATTTTTCTTGACATACTCTATAGCATCGTGTATCCAGAGTGCCAATTCATCCTTTTTCAAATCATGCTTTTTGATATGAGCCATTTATTTTCACCTTCCTTTATAGTAGCCCAGGATTCTATCCTGGTAATCTAATGCCAACATAGAATGTTGCTTACGGTGCTCTGGTGCTCTTGTCTTGGTCACCAGTAAAAACTTGAACATCGAGTAACAGCTTCCTTCTTCCCCCTCTTACTTCCCCATTCCTATCCTCTGTGCCTTTTGAAATATCTTGCCCTCTGTTTTGATAGCTGGGGCAATAACCAATTCAGCCAATTGCATTTGTCTAATATTGGCTGCTCCACACACACCCATAGCGGTTCGCAAGGCACCAACAAGGTTTTGCGAACCATCATCCAGATGGGCTGGACCATACAGGGTTTCCTCAAGGGTTGAGGATGTGCCGACAAAAATCCTTGTCCCCCTTGGTAAATTACGATGTGGTGTAGCCATGCCCCAATGATAGCCTTGTCCGGGTGCCTCTTTTGTCTTAGCAAAGGCAGAGCCTATCATTACCGCATCTGCTCCAGATGCAAATGCCTTACAAACATCCCCGCCAACAGACATACCGCCATCAGTAATGATAGGAACATACATACCTGTTTGCTTGTAATAAAAATCCCTGGCTGCAGCACAATCTACTGTTGCTGATACCTGAGGCACACCAATGCCAAGCACCCCGCGGGTGGTACAGGCTGCACCAGGTCCAACACCAACAAGCAGCCCAGAAATACCTGTTCCCATAAGCTCCAGAGCAGCCTCATAGGTTACACAATTGCCAACAATCACTGGAATAGAAAGATCCTTTTTTAACTCCTTAAAATCTAAGGAAGGGTTTGCCTTTGAGATATACTTAGCCGTAACAACGGTTGCCTGAATAACAAGGATATCAGCCCCTGCCTCTTGAGCAAACAAGCCAAACTCAGCTACCCTTTGAGGGATAATTGAGACAGCTGCAATCCCTCCCCCATCCTTTATCTCTTTTATTCTTTTACGTACCAATTCCTTTTTTACAGGCTCTTCATATATCCTTTGTAAGATATTAGTTGCCTCATCTGGAGAGGCTTTAACTATTTCAGCTATTGCCCCTGATGGGTCATCATACCTGGTTTGAATCCCTTCCAGATTAAGCACGGCAATCCCGCCCAGCTTACTCATGGCTGTGGCAAAATGAACATCCACCACCCCATCCATGGCTGAAGCAAGTATCGGGATATCAAACTTAATATCACCAAGCATCCATGATGTATCTACATCGTTTGGATCAATGGTTACCCCGCCAGGAACAATCGCAATATCATCAAACCCATAGCAGGTACGAGCCTTTCGGCCGCGGCCAATCCAGTTGCCCATATTTTTCCTCCTCATATAACGTACGTAGAGACGCAACATCTTGCGTCTCTACAGATAATCCAGAATTACTCTGTGCTCGTGTTTTTATAATACTCAAGCTGGAAAGCTTGAGTTGCATCATCCTTTTTCTGATTTTTCCGAGCGGGGGTGTATCTCTAACTTCCCTCTTGCTTCAAAGGCAACCCGAATCAGTTCTTCAGAGGTAGTATGCCCATCCAGAACCTTTCTTAAGGCTGCCTCTTCAAGGGTAATCATGCCCTGTCTGGCTGCTTCTTCCTTGATCACATGAGATGCCTCTCGGGCAAGGATCATATCCCTGATATTATCTGTTATCTGCATAACCTCAAACACCCCAAGACGGCCGCGATACCCTGTCCGGGTACAATGTCCACAACCCTGTCCACTTTTGAATGTTATCTTTTCCCCTGGTTTTTTGATTACACCCAATTCTTTCAAAAGGATTTCTGATGGCTCATATTCTTGAGCACATACAGAACAGACCTTTCTCACTAATCTCTGAGCAACGCTCAAGATAATAGTTGAGGTTATCAGAAATGGTTCAATACCCATATTGACCAATCTGGTTACAGCACCGGCGGCATCATTGGTATGGAGTGTAGCAAATACAAGATGTCCGGTTAAGGCAGCATTGATAGCTACCTCAGCTGTTTCACGGTCTCGTATCTCACCAACCAGGATAATATCTGGATCCTGTCGCATAAATGATCGCAGTCCGGTAGTAAAGTCAAGCCCAATATCAGGTCTTGCCTGAACCTGATTTATCCCGCGCATCATATATTCAACCGGGTCCTCCATGGTGATAATATTTTTATCCGCAGCATTAATTGTTCTTAAGGTAGAGTAAAGAGTGGTAGACTTACCGCTTCCAGTAGGTCCGGTAATCAGGATAATTCCATGTGGAGAGGTAATTATTCTTGTATACAGCCTCAAAACCTCCGCTTCAAACCCTAATTTTGACATATCCACGCACAAACCCTTTGGATCAAGTACTCGTATAACCACTTTTTCGCCATTTACCGTAGGGATAATCGAGATCCTTAAGTCTGCCTCCCTATTTTCAATGATAATCTTTGCCCTTCCATCCTGAGGGAGTCTATGTTCAGCAATATCCATATTCCCAATGATTTTTATTCTGGAGACTATTGCGGCATGAACGCTTTTGGGTGGTGCTTCAAACTCATGAAGGATACCATCAATCCTGTATCTTAACCTAATATCCTTTTGATAAGGCTCAAGGTGTATATCGCTTGCACCCACTGTAATTGCCTGAAGAAGGATATGATTGGCCAGCTTTATTATTGGTGCCTCTTTTTCTGAACTTCGGCTGGTCAGATCAACTGCTACCTCATCTGTAGCCCTTACAACATCAAATCGTTGGACATCTATCCCTTTTAATATTTCTTCAAGTGTAGACTCTTCACGTCCATACACCCTTTCAATGGCTGATTTAATCATTGATTCTGTAGCAATCACTGGCTTGATATCACACCCGGTAGCTTTTTTCATATCATCTAAAGCGAAAACATCCAATGGGTCAGCCATAGCCACAGTAATTGATTTTCCATCTTTGATAACAGGCAATACCAGGTGTCGTCTGATAAGCCCTTCTAACACATCCTTTCTTACCTTGGCATCAAACTGTTGGATATCCATATCATCAAGATTTATATAAGGAATATTCAGCTGGCTGCCAAGGAAATCAAGGATAATACCCTCTGTAGTAAACCCCAGATCAACCAATATCTTGCCCAATCGTTCTTTGGATCTCTTTTTCTCTTCCAGTGCAATCTCGAGCTGCTCATTAGTAAGAATCCCTGCATCCCGCAGCATTTCACCAAGCCGCTTTCTTTCAAAATACATCTTACTCACCACCTTGCTGGATAACGCCAAATTCACTGGCAGAGCATCACAGCCCTGTCCAGTGCAGTGATTTGTTGAAATAATCCACTTTGTGACAGTTTTTTGATAGCTTCATAAAACTATTTTCATTATAGATTAAGTTTATCATATAGGGACATGGATGTCAAGAGGAAAAATTAGTCTTTTGGTAATCGGTCAGAGGAGAGAGTTGCTAAACCTCGCTCCCATTTTTCTTCGTATCTCTGTGGTGAATTTTAATTGGTCAGGATCTCTAAATCTACTTTATCCTGCTTGTGGCTTGATATTTCCTTATTTTTTATCAATTCGTCTCTGCCTATAAAGAAAACTTCTTCTTCTCCATAGATTCCTGTTTGCTTCTTATCCCATACCTCTTGAAAGGTACAACCTTTAATAGAGGTAATAATATCTATTCTTATCGGTTCATATCCCAACTGGACAATCATCCCTTTTTGACTAAAATCCTCTTCTTTTAAGGACAGGCTTTGGAATCCAAATTCATTAAGGGCATTAACAATCCTTCTCCCATTTTTAATATCTGGTTCTACCAAGATGTCCAAATCTTTTGTATATCTTGGTCTGGCATAGAAGGCTACTGCGTATGCACCAACAATGCAATATGTTACCTTATGTTTATTTAATAACCTTAATAGATCTTCGTAATCCTTCTCTACTTTCATTTCCTATGTCCTTCTTTAGTTTGAAATGTATCTCCCTTAAAAACTGCATAGTCTCCAATCTTTCATTGGGAGTCATCTCTCGATAGTAATTATCATCAGCTCTTTCTGCCTCCTCAAATGAATTTATCTTATTTATCCATATTTTTTCCATTTTATTTACCTACTGTTACCGGCACACCATAGACAGTTCCGTCACGCTCACGCCCAATAATAAGAATGCCTCCTGCTGTGTTGGCAAAGGCTACCAGGGTTTTAAGAATTGGTTTAGGTGAGGAAATATCGCGATTAAATTCCAGCGTCTTTCCTTCAGGACTGCTGAGCATCTCAGAAATATTCATGCTATTTCAATACTCCGTTAAAATAAATTATACTATGGAACTCTGTAGTGTAATTTCAACAACACAGATGGAAATCTTTTACTCGATGTTCAAGTTTTTGCCACCATTGGCACTTTAGCAGTGAAACACATTGTTGTGGTATCTCCTACCTATCAAGCTGGAAGCTTGACCTACTTTAATATCACAAGCATCCTGCTTGTAGTTTTACTTGCTTAAAACGCGGTTCAGTAAGAAAAAACGTAACTACTCAGCAATGGTGAAAAATAACTACGAAAAACACGAAAAATTCGGGTGGTGGGTGAGATTAGCTTATAAGCTATTATTGGGCACAATATATAGTGGCAACTATACGTCTTCCACTACCAGATGATGTGTTGTAAGTTAATCTCACCCACCACCAAAATTCGGATTCACAGGTTGTTCCCGTTGCACTTCCCTACAACATAGTCGTCTGAGTAGGTATATTTGCAGACAGACAATGCACAAGGTAGCATGGATTATTCATTTTTCGTGCTTTAATTACATATTGTAATATCTTATGGCTGAGTAGTTACAGCATCTGTATCTTTTCTATAACATCAGCAAAGATATCCTGTTTCATAATCCTTGCATGTTCCATAATTATTTACCTCCTGAGCTTCCTGATAATCGCTAAATAATGGATATTCAATAGCTTGAGCTTCTCCAGAAGATAACAGGCCGGACAGGAGTAAGTGTCCAAGAAACGGGTAATGGATGGGGCAAGGGTTATTCGTCGAAAATCAAAGGTGCAATTCTCTTATTCTACTTAAGAAAGTAGCTGTCCTCAAGAAGAATCTATGGTTCTTTCGCAGACCAGCACTCTACTGTCAGACCAGAAACCCTACTGAATTCTCGGAAATTGCCTGTCACCATCGTGTAGCCATTGGCAATGCAGGTAGCTGCCAACCAAGAATCGTGTAGACCAATCATGATTCCCCTCGATTCAAGATTAGCCCATAATTGTGCATGGATTCGGGCAGTAGGCAGATCAATTGGAAGTATGGGGAACTGGACTAAAATACTTTCTACAAAGGCCAAACGTTTGGCTTGAATATGAGGCTCCTTTGCTCGCCAAACACCATGCAAAAGCTCACTGGCCGTTATAACTGAAAGAAAAAATTCTTCTTGTTCTCGACCCTTGATCTTTGAGGTAATATCAATACGACCTCGTTCAAATCGATCAGGACACTGGCATCAATCAGGATTCCCATGGGTCTCTTAAATTCTCCTTTGATATTTGCGACCTTGCTTCCGAAAGGTCTTTGGCAAAGTTATCAGCTTCCTCTTGGGACAATTGCGGTAAGGACTTCAGCAAAGCAGGCAATTCGCCCAAATATTTCCCCCTGGGAACTGACCTGAGCTCTGCGACCGGTTTTTTTCCACGCAATAACACAAAATATTCACCTCGATAGGCAACACGATTAAGATAGTCAGTAAAATGTCGAACTGCCTCGGTTACTGAGAGAGTGTTGTTCATTCTAACTAATACCTCCCTCTTTCTGATCATTGATACCCCAATTGAACTTCTCAATATATCTTAGCATACTTTCTTTTACCTGTCAATCAATTTATCCTTGGGCTTCCTGATAACCGCTAAGTAATGGGTAACCTTTCCAGAAGGTAACAGAAGAGTAGGGAGTAGGGAGTAGGAAGTAGGAAGAAAATTTACATTAGTTGCAAAACTTATCGGCTTTATCAAGCATTCCATAAAGCATACGGTTAACTTCATCATATTTACTTATTAGATCATTATATTGCTCCAATGTGATGTACCTAAAATCCTTAGAAAAATCCAACCAGACTTCTGTTTCTCCTGATTCTCCTGCTGCATCTACTATTTTACTTACAAACATCTTTTGGTATTTCCTTTTTCCCCAACCTTCTGCCAAATTAGCAGGGACACTACGCAAAGATATTCTTATTTGATCAACAAGAGCATACTTCTCTTCCTTGGGAAACTTCTTTGTAATTTCATGTATTTCCAGAGCCAAACTATATGAAAGCTGGTAAACTTTTAAATCCCTATAACCTCTATACATACTTGCCATCTCTGTCTACTTCCTACTCCTTACTCCCTACTCCCCTCTGACATCAGGGTAAGTCATGGATGCTCTGGAAGACCTTTAAGAATTTTTTCATAGAGTATGCTTTTAGGAAAGAAAACAACCCATACTGTTAAAAAAATAAGAACAATATCCAGCCATAGAGACATATTTTTGATATACCAGAGTTCAATCTCACCCTTGTATGGAGCTATATCATTTTCGTAATATTCATTATAAGATTTGCCACTATTATGCAATATAGTTTCTTCATCTCGAAACACAATTGAGCCAATACCTGTTAAGCCAGGCTTTATCTTGATTAATTCTCTTTTCACATGTTCAGGAAAGAATTCAAAGTGGGCTGGCACCTGTGGTCTTGGTCCAACAATACTCATATCACCCTTAAGGACATTAATCAATTGCGGCAGTTCATTGAGTTTTGTTTTGCGTAAAAATCTTCCAAAAGGAAAGATTCTTGGATCATTTTCTACTGTCAGCAGACCAGCACCAATATTCGGGCTATTCTTAATCATTGATGCAAATTTAAGGATTCCAAAAAGCTTGTATCCCTTTCCTACCCGTTGCTGGATATAAAAAACCTCTCCCTCGTTGGTGAATCTTAATATAAGCATAATGGGAATACTAAGTGGTAAAAATAACAACATTCCAACTAATGCTGCTATAATATCAAATACTCTTTTCATTTTTTTACATCCTTTGATCAAGATATTTATGTGTTTCTTTATGTCTAAACTCAGGCAACATATAATTAAAAAGGTCTACAAGTTCTTCTTTGGTCCACCTTTTTTTCTCTTTCATACCTGCAATTGTCTGCTCAAAATATTGAAGTTTTTCATCTTCATCTTCAAAGGTTGCTGTATTTTTGATAATACCGATACTCTTAAACCTATTCATATCCAACACTTCATTCTCTGTATAAAATTCCTCAAAATCCTTTTCACCAGTGGTATCACTATCAAAAAAATAGCATGGCCATTTCTTCTCTTCAATCAACCCTTTCGCCCTATTTCTGGCTTCATCTTCCGTGCTGCAGAGATAAGGTGTATACCCAATGGATTCAAGATACTTAACTGCAATTTCAGAAAAGGTTGTGAAATGTAATCGTTCATTTAGCTTTGGAAAAAAGAGGTCCATATTTTCTCCAAAAAGACATGACATCAAACATAACTCTCCAGATTCTTCTTCTGTAATAAAATATCGTTTTATATCCCTTGGAGCAGAAAGAGGCTGTTCTTTGGCAATCCGTTGTCTAAACCCATAAAGCAGGCTTCCATCTGAGAAGGTCACATTGGCAAACCGAGCAGTTGAAACTAAAATATCCACGCTCCTTCTCATCAAAAATTCTTCCATAATGCGTTTAGAAGCACCCATCATATTAACAGAATTTACTGCTTTGTCAGTAGAGACACAGAAATATTTCTTTGCACCCTTTTCAATAGACTGCTTAAGTGTTTTTTCAGTATTCAGGATGTTTACATCAATCATCCGCATCAAGGTATATGTATCCTTTTCGCTTCTGACATGTTTGAGTGCCGAAAGATTCATGACATAGTCATAGTTACCATAGGATTCGATAAACATATCATACTCTAATGAGCCGCAATCAAGTGGTAGTGTACGAAAATCTTCTACCATATAGCCCTTTGAGCTTCGTATGTCTCGCACCAATTCGACAAGATTGTTTTCACTTAAATCCACAACATGCAATACCCTTGCTTTTCGTTTGAATAGCTCTTTAACCACTGCCTGACCAATAGAGCCTGCACCACCAATCACCAAAAATGAACTATTCTTTACAAGCTCTGCTATTTCGCTTTCATACATTTCAATATCTTCTGTAAAAAGTTCTTCGGTTCTATTAATCAACCTCAATATTGTATTTATATCATTCATCCCAAAATCTCCTTTAGTGCATCTGCCACGAACCTGACATCATCAAGTGTCATTGTTGGATAAAGCGGCAGGGTAAGCTCTCTCCTTGATATTTCATTTGCTATAGGGGTACACAGAAGACCTTCTTTTTTATAAGCACTAAATTCGTTAAATGCCGGATAATGTATGCTGGATTGTATCCCTGCATCTTTTAACAAGCCAACAACACTAAGTCTGTCAATAGATTTGGGAAGAAGTATTGGAAATATATGATAAGAAGAGGTGCAATCAGGATGATTAACAAACGGAATAACAAGTCCATTGATATCTGATAGCTGTTGAATATAGGCATTAGTTAAAAGCTCTCTCTGTTTATTAGCATTTGGAAGTTTTTCTAATTGGACAATACCGAGTGCTGCCCGCATTTCATCGATACGATAGTTAAGCCCGGGTTGTACCACATCATAGGAAATAGCTCTACCCTGATGTCTATCAAGGGTTAGTGTTGTCATGCCATGCGAGCGCAAGTGCTTACCTTTTTTATCTAATTCATCCAATCTGGTAACATACATACCTCCCTCGCCAACCGATAGATTCTTGTTGGTAAAAAAACTAAACGCTGCGACATCTCCAAAGGTTCCGCATTTTTGACCCTTATATTCTGCTCCAATGGCATGGGCAACATCTTCAATCAAAAACAGATTATGTTCCCTGCATATCTTCATTATAGCATCCATATTACACGGATAACCGGCATAGTGTACCACAATAACAGCTTTAGTTCTATCAGTTATCTTTTTCTCGATTTCAGTTGGATTAATATTCCAATCCTCAAACGAAGTGCTATCTGCCAAGACTGGTGCAGCACCTACCATTTTTACTACATTTATATCAGCGACAAAAGTAAGCGATGGAATAAGCACCTCATCCCCAATACCAATTTCAAGAGCAAGTAATGCCATATGCAAGGCTGCAGTACCGTTTGAAACAGCGGTGCATTTAACATCCTTGCCTAAAAAATCACCAAACTTTTTCTCAAATTCTATAGTCCTTTCACCCATAGTGATCCATCCGCTCTTAACAACATCTGCCACAGCCTTAACCTCACGATCATCATAATTAAGTTTAAATAATTGAATCTTCCACATCTTAATTCATCCTATCCTGTTAAGGTGGTTTTATACACAAAGAGACTGTATATGCCGACTCTATCTACTGCTTTCATTTTGCAGAAGTCTTTTTTATCTGATAAAATTCTTCTTCTGGACAAGACGAATCATAGTTGAATCAGGTCCTGCACCCATGTCAAAGCCCCATAAACCTCTCCAAGAATACTGGCTGTGGTACAAACAGATAACTTTCCCAGCCTCGCTTGCTCAACTAAAGGCCGGGCTTCATTGTGGCGGGGATCATCCTTAAGTATCACACCGATAAACAAACCGGCATCAAATAGTATCCTTTGCTGCTGGTCACCATCTTTATTCCTGGTTATAGATGACATCTTTCCACCCCTGCGGGATATAACCTTCTAATACTGGAAGCGGTTTAAGATGTAACTTTGGTTCAATAGATACCTCATTATCTCCAGGTAATCGTATAGTGATTATCATCTTCCGTCTGGCTACATCCATAAACATTTCCTCAAATGGTCTCTGTTTTAACTCTTCTAATGTAAGTGTTTGATTAATCATATCAATCCTCCAAATCTTCTCTGCGAAAATCTGTCTATAATCTTGCGGATTCTTTTCTATTCTATAGTGAATGCTAAAAGTAAGTTGACATAAATTTGGTAGCCGCAGGCTTTAGCCTGCGATAAATAACGCAATCTGAATGTTGCGATTACCAATGTGATGTCTACAAATTTATGTCTTTCACTATAACTTTCTTGTTTTGAATTTTGATTAAGTTAAGATAATTATCCTGAAATCGGCAAGTAAATAGGGTAGATGTAGCCTAAGATTCTATCTTGGTT
>JASEHA010000189.1 GCA_030018795.1 bacterium | reverse complement strand
TGAAATTAGAAGGTGGTGATAAGTTATGGTTTAAATATGAAGTGCAGTTATCGTCTGGGGTAGGTCTTAGTAAAGAGGTTCAAAGTGGTAAGTCTGTCGAGCAAAGCATAGGATTTGTCCTTAATGATGATGATGTTGGCGATTACTACTCCTGTATGGTTTATCAAGACCCAACCTATGGAACGCCTATCTTTTTCCAGGAGGGTGGTTGCAGCTCTGACCCATGGGAAAAAGGCACGAATAAGGCTGTTGATGTTACCCTGGAGCTGGTTAAGGACATAGAGGGCAAGTTTGATTATCGTGATGGAGCACATTATAAGGTTAAACTCCAATACACCGGCGAACGGAAATTAGAGTCGAGTGGGATTAATTTCAAGCTTTATGACACAGCCACTGATAATGAAGATAATCTAACCGTAAGGTTCAATGGAAATGAGGGTCCTTATGGGGTCGAGCTTTCCAAAGAAGCACCAGTGGCAAATGTTGTTCTTTCACTCTATCCACCGGAGATTGATAGTGAGAATTCAGAGGAAAAAGAATATTCAGTAACCATTTGTGTTAGTGAAGATGAAGATGACCAGATAACCAGAGAGATGAAATTATCCCTCACATTTGCTGATCTGCGGCCACCTCGGGCAATTATAACCGCACCATACGCAGGTGAGCGTGTCAGCCCGGTGTTCTTTCCAGAGAAGAAAGACAAGAATAATCCAATGAAAAAAGGACCATTTAATATTGATGTGGTTTCCGAGGATATGGATATAGCCAATATCCAGCTCCAGATACGCTCCAAAGAGCCGAGTGGGGTCTGGGAACCGTGGCGGAATCTATCTGGTATGGTCTGGAAAGGGACAAATACCGATGTGGTAACCCTGTTTGAATACCTTGACCGCAGGCCCCCGCGAAGGGAATTCACCTTTAAATGGATAGATGCTGAGATTGCGAAGCTGGGTGTGGGTGAATATGCCTTGCGGGCTGTGGCTACAGATAAAGCAAATAAACCCAATACGGATTTGGACCCGCCGAATGTAGTCTTCTTAGTGGATGATAGTAAGCCATCGGTTCTAACCTCAATCCCGGATTATCAGGAACGCGAGAGTAAACGCATCTATCGCGGTGAATTGAGTGTGCTCTTTACAGATGATATGCGGGCTATGGATTTTACTGACCGTACCTTTATAGTTACTGATCTGCTGGATAACAATAAGCAGGTTGCTGGCTATGTATCTTACAGCCCTGCGTTGCGTAAGGCTGTCTTTGTGCCAATTGTGCCATTTCAGCCCAATGGTTTCTACCGGGCGGAGATTAAGACTGATGAGATAGAAGAAGTTGATGGAGAGGTAAAGATCAATCGCGGTGTGCATGACCTGGCTGGCAATCCGCTGGATAATGCCTTTATGTGGACATTCCGCACCACAGATGCACCCTTTGAACCCACCTGGTCAATTGCCCTTAGTGTTGAGGATGGAACAAATAGGGATGGGAATAATATTGCTGCAGTGAAATATGGGGCATTTGATGTCGAGGATGAACAGGATGTCCGAGCAGTGCCATCATTAGCAAATCAGTTGCGGATGAACTTCTTGAATCGTAAAGGGATAGAATTTGATCGCGATATCAGACCGGCAGACGGCAGACTCTCACATCACTGGTTTTTTGCGGTGAGTAACGCCAAATATGGTGCTACGGTGACTATAAAGTTTCAGCCGTCTTTGAAGCTGACTAAATCTGATAGACATTATCAGGTGATGCAATTAGTGGAATTTAATAATTATGGCGTTGTAACCAATGTTATCAAGCTGGATCCCACTAAAGTAGAGGTCAATGAACTAATTGGCGAGATAATACCTATGGAAGCATATACCTATACCAATCAGGGTGAAGATTGCCGCTATTTCCGGCTGGATATGCAGAAGATAGGGCTGGTAGCCAGGGAATTTAATAAGGGACCTACGGGATGGAAGTTCTTCTCTGTGCCTATTACGCCACAGCGATCTGATCCGTTTGTCAACCTTGGTGATGATTTTGACCCGTTCAAGCTTTATCAGTATGATACCAGACTGGCTGGCTACTATATCTATCCACTTGATATTGGTCAGGTGGCTCTGCAGCCAGGGCATGGATACTTTGTCCGGCTGGAACAGAATGTGGAGGTAGATGTAGGTGGTGCCAGAAATCAGCTCCCTGTCACAGTAACAATGCAGCATTCAGGCTGGCATGCTATTGGTAATCCATTCCTGAATCCGGTAAATGTAGCGAATTTGAAGATTCAGGAGGGAACATCAACACCTATGTGGTTTACTCAGGCAGTGGCAAATGAACTGATAGAAGGCACGCTTTATCGCTGGGATGTTGGCAGCTTAACAGATAGCTATTTGGCAGTAACAAGGAATGATAGGTTAGAGGCATGGCAAGGCTATTGGCTGCGTACGAAAAAGAAAGATTTATCGATTATCATCCCTGTTCCTGATGGTGAAATTACAGCTATGCCAGAGTTGCCGCCATCCTTTAGACCACCTATATTCATGGCATCGCCTTTGATGGCAAAAGAGGTGCCAGATCAGTTTGTCCTTGGTCTTGAACTCTCCTCTTCAGGGGCAGCAGATAGGGCTACTATGCTTGGTACACATCAGGATGCTGAGCAAGATTGTGATATGCTTGACAGTAAGGAGCCGCCTATAATGGCTCAAACTGTGGCTGCCTATTTCAATCACCCTGAATGGGGTGAAGAGGCAGGTCAATATAACCATGATTACCAGCCTTGCATGGAACCTGGCCAGAGTCGCACATGGCAATTAGAGGTGTATACTGACCAGCAAAATATCCCGATGAGCCTTTCATGGGACAAAACCATAAACCAGATTCCAGGAGATGTTGTGCTCTCGATAAGGAGAGTGGGAAAAGAGGGTGATCGGGTGATAGGGAATCTATCTGCTCCGACGGCTGAAGAATGGCAGGATATGCGTCAGGTGCGTCAGATTGAATTTACCTCAAGCCCGCTGCTCATTACTAAGGTTAGGTTTGAGATACAGGTAAAGCGGCTGGATATAAACCCATTGGCTGGGGTGCAGGCTGAGGCAAAAGCACAGCAGGTAGTGATTTGCTGGCAGCCGCAGAATAACCCCAATATCAAAGGCTATACCATTACTCGCTGGGATGAGAACAAGAATATGACCATGTATCATGTGGATGATGCAAATGCCACTCGATTTGTGGATACTAATGTATCTCCTGATACTGCCTACACCTATCAAATGGCTATTCGCTCTACAGATGAAACCCTGCTGAAGGGTGAACGGTTTATCATTAAGGTGCCAACATTGGCTGGAGAGACTAAGGTATTATCCTGCTATCCTAATCCGTCTACCGGAGAGGTTTGGTTCTCCTATGAATTGGCAAGGTCAGAGGATGTAAAGATAGAGATATACAATCTGGCTGGTGAGCTGATACGCAAGATGGAGTTAGGGGAGCAGTCAGCAGGAAAGTATGAGGGTAATGAGGCAGCTAAATGGAATGGCTGTAATCAATCCAATGACCGAGTGGCCAGTGGAATTTATATCTACATGTTCAGGGCAGGGAGTTATAAGGGTACCGGGAAGATTGGGGTGGTGAGGTGATCACCTGATTACCTGTCACCAAAATAAAAGGGGGCACAAACAATGGAAAAATATCAGAACCTGAAAAGTGCAGGCAATATTGCCATATCAACTATCTTATTTGTAATGCTGACAGCACCAGGGGTATTGGCTGATATGGATAGGCACAAGATCATTGCCAGTGGCAACTATACGAATCCTTCGCTGACAGAGTATACCATGACAGCTACAGGTCAAGAGTATTATACCCATTGTAACCTGGCTGACGAAGACGGGAAGGTGGATGATATTTCTGGTAATGCAGTCAGGCTTAATGGTGCGGATGTGTATTATTATTTTCAGGTGCCTGATGGCATGCTCGACAACGAACTTATTGAACAGCTTCAGGTAAAAATAACATATGATAATACAAGTTATGCCAGTGTGAATGGTGGTTCAAATAATGAGCCACCAAGGTTTGATTGTTATAATTTAGGACGCAAGGTATATTATAAATGGGGAGAGATGGAAATAACTGGGGATGGCAGCAATAGAACAATCGCGATAACCTCTATAGGTATCTATCCGAGTGAGGATTATTATATTAATCCCTTTGATAAGCAAATCCGGATAAAAATCTCTGCACCTGATGGCTCTGGTCCTGCACCGGGTGATGATGATGCTACAATCGATATCAATCAGATTTCTGTTATTCTTAAACTTCAGAGATTGGAAATAATTAGTTCAACAGGAGGGTTTAATTTTGGCAATATCTATCTCAATACCAATGCCTCTACCAGAATTTATAATGAATCCCAAAAGAAAACCTTTCAATTCAAGAATATCGGCAGTCCTGACAATGGTATGGGCTGGAAAATAAGTGCAGATCAAAGCTGGATAAGGTTCTCAAAGTCAAGCGGATGGCTGATGGGACAGGATACTGAGATGGTTGAGGTGTGGCTGCAGCCTTCTGTCAGTCCAGGTACTTATATCGGCACCGTCAATTTTATATCAGGCGATAATAATATTAATATTCCTGTTTCGGCTAATGCCTATTACCCAACACAGCCTATCCATGTCAGCCCGCAAAAGGGACTGAACAATCGGGTCAATATAGTATCTGGGAGTAATTTGCAGCTTCAAGTAGCCTCTCAATGTCCCTTTAATCCTAATGCACAATTTGGTAAATACCTGTGGAAAAAAGTATCAGGCAGCATGAACGACACTACTCTCGATAATCTTAAGCCTGAGGATTTTGAACAAACTTCGGTTGCAGTTAAAGACTACTTTTCACTTTCCCCGGCTGGCACTTATACGGTTTATTGCGAAACCTATGAAACAATTGGCTCTCAGAAGATAGAATCAGATCCCCTGGCAATCCCTGTTCGTGTTTGCAGCCAGCCAATATTACACATAGACCTTCCTGACGGTACAAGATTAGAATCCACTCAGACAACTACAGATGCTACATGGTGTCTCTGCCTTAAAGGTTATGACGGAGAGATTGAGAATGTTCCTGGCACATGGACAGTTACAGGGGGAATAGGAACACTTTCGTCCACACATGGGACATTCACCTATTTCAATCTGACCACACCCGGAATAGGCAGTATTATTGCTACAGACGGCATCTATACTACCACTGTGCCAATCACGGTCAAACTGGGTGCTCTTAACCGTCTCACTATAGAGTATTCTAATGGTACAGAGGTAAAATCGCCACAAATA
>JASEHA010000188.1 GCA_030018795.1 bacterium | reverse complement strand
TGCTAATCGAACCATTGCTACGGCATTTCCTACCTCTGTTTTTATTATTTCATGGTTTCTTAATATCCTTCTTTTGAGCGGCTGGAGGGTGCTTATTCGGGAATTAACCATGCCAGTCAAACGAATTCTGATTGTTGGTGATGGGAATGAGGGTATGGCTGTTGCCGAAGAAATACAAAAAACACCAAAATCAGGGTATGAATTGATTGGGTTTGTTGGAGAGATGCAAAATGCACAAAATACACAAAATACACAAAAAACGCAAAATGAGAATATTTTGGGGCAATATTCTGATTTGCTTCAAATAATAAAGGAATACCAGATAGATGAGGTAATTATCACCATTCCTCCAATTAATAACCAGAAATTGTGGGAGATGGTGTTGAGTTATGAGGATGAACACGTCAAGTTTAAGACTGTACCTGATATATATGAATCTGTTATTGGCAAATTGGAAACCATACGGATAGAGACTATCCCCCTGATTGATATAAATATCCAGCCCATTTCAGGGTGGAACAGAAGCCTTAAGCGGATTATTGATATTGTAGCATCACTTTTGACACTTTGCGTGCTTTTTCCATTTTTAGTGATTATCGCCATTCTTATCAAGATTGACTCTCATGGACCAATTATTTTCAGTCAGGAAAGGGTTGGCAGGGATAAGCATCCGTTCAAGATATATAAGTTTCGGACAATGAGGGTAGATGCAGAAAAGAATACTGGCCCGGTGCTTGCCCAAAAAGACGATGAAAGAATCACAAAATTGGGCAAATTCCTAAGACATACCCGTATAGATGAGATACCTCAATGCATTAATGTACTCATGGGACAGATGAGCTTAGTCGGTCCAAGACCAGAAAGGATGTTCTTTGTTGAACAGTTCAAGACAGCAATCCCTGGATATATCAAAAGGTTTAAGGTTAGACCAGGTATTACTGGATTAGCCCAGGTAAATGCTGGCTATGACATCTCTCCCAAAAATAAGTTAAAATATGACCTTTTGTATATAAAAAATTATTCCCTTATCCTGGATTTCAAGCTGATGCTGAAAACCTTACTGGTTATCTTTGGCCGAAAGGGGGCACAGTGAAGAGTGAAGAGTGAAGAGTGAAGAGTGACAGGCATTAACTTTTCACTTTTAGTTTTTCACTATTCACTTATTTAAGGGGGCATATTGAATAAGATAGATATCTTAGAACAATTTATAAATACACGCGGCTGGTCAATGATTCGAAGCGTCTTATTAGAAAGAATTGGCATAACCTCTTGCTGGATTGCTGCCCCTGAGGGACAATTAGTATTTAATGAGGAACAGGATCACCTTTATTGCCGAGCAATTAGAGTCACTTCTCGTGGAGAAACAGAATGCGGGCAGGTATTCAAGGATTGCCTTCGTCAGGCAGTAGAACAAAAAACACCCACAGTATTCTCCTGTCCGTCTGGATTTCTCGGTTTTTATTGCCCCATTCTTGTAGATAATATTGTTGTTGGCGTGCTTGGCGGCTGTGAGATGATTGACCCAAGGGTTGAGCCTGCTCATTATGTGTCGCTTATTGAAAAATTTAGCATAAAAGATAGAAATACCTTTCTTGCTTCCCTTGAAAGGGGACACCGAATATCTGTAGCCATGCTGGAACAGGATATAGAACTTATCTCTCTTATCTGTCAGCTTGCTATGGAAACAAAAACAAAGCATCAAGAGCTTACAGAAAAGAATGAAGAGGTTCATACCATGGCTGAATTTTACAGGTTGTTTGAGGAATCCAGGATGCTTATCATGACATTAGAACCTGAAAAGCTTTACAGCCTTATTGTTAATCTCACGGCTAAAGCCATGAAAGCTGAACTCTGTTCACTGATGCTAATTGACCCACTTACTCAGGAGATGAGCATTAAGGCAGCCATAGGCATGGATGATGCAGTTGTAAAAAAGACAAGGCTGCCTGTTGGTCGCGGGGTTGTTGGTTTTGTGGCTAAAACAGGTGAGCCACTTCTGGTCAAGGATGTGACCAATGATTCAAGGTTCAGCATCCAACAGAATTCGCCAAGATATTATACCAAATCCTTAATCTCTGCCCCGCTAAAAATAGGCAATGAAATTATAGGGGTTATTAATGTTAACAATAAATCAACTCGCCAACCATTTAATGAAGGTGATATTAAACTCCTCTCTATTGTCTGTGGTCATGCAGCCATTGCCATTAAAAATTCAAAGGTTATGTTTTCAGAAGAAAAGGAAAAAGCATCAATAGAGATAAATCAGTATGCAGCTCAGTTGGAAGAGACAGAGGATGAAAAGAAAAAATTAGTTGATGAAAAAGAACAGATAGAGATTAAGGTCAAGGAAGCAGAAGAGCTGATTCGGATCAAGGAAGAGTTGATCCAGAGCAAAGAGGCATTGTTAAGAGAGAAACAGCTATCTGCAACCAGTCTGGCTGAAAAAGAAAAATTGCAAAGAGAATTGGATGAGCTTGAACAGGAAAAAGAGGTGTTAGAACAGGAAAAGGAGGTGTTATTAAAAGAGGTAAAAGGGAAAGATGTGTTGATCAAGGAAAAAGAGGTTTTAGAAAAAAGGACTGAGGAATTGATAAAAGAAAAGGAGGAATTAGAAGCTCAGACCGAGGAATTGGGTATTTTATACAGCATATCCAGGGAAATACCTTTAATGTCCCTCCCTCAGGAGATATTATATTGGGTGCTGGAACGCATTCAGCAATTCTTTAATTACCATGCTGGCAGCTACCTCTACTTTGATAATGACAGGCTTGTCAGTCAGATAAAACAGGCTTGTTTTGTCAACGATAACTGCCTTAATCACATAAAAAAGCAATTAGAGGCTGCATGGATAGAGACAAACCCTGATAAGATTAAAAAGGTTGTCTATTCAACAGAAGAAGGGGAGGCTGGCAATCTGTATTGGATTGGGGTCGAAAAGTTCCAGAGCTTTCTGACTGCTCCACTGAATTACAGGGGTGAAATAATTGGCTTCTTAAATATCAACAGCTTTAACAAGGATGCTTTTACCCCATTGCAGAGAAGGCTTTTGACCATTGTCGCCAATCAGGTCTCGGTTACATTAGAAAAGGTTCGTCTCTTTGCCAAGGTTAAAGAGATGGCTGAGAAGGATGAGTTAACTAAAATGTATAACTATCGGTATCTTGAGGATTTTATGGTCAGGGAATTTAGCTTTTCTGTCCAGTACCAGAGTCCATTGACATTTCTTATGCTGGATTTTGATAGATTAAAATTTGTTAATGATACCTTTGGACATGCAGAGGGTAACAGGTTGATAGTAACCATAGCTGATATTATCAAGGAAACCGTTAGCAATAAAGGTACTGTCGCTCGATTTGGCGGAGATGAGTTTGCTGTGGTTTTACCAGAGACTGATCAGAACACAGGGTTTAATCTGGCTGATAAGATACGAAGCAATATCTACTCTGCCCCATATCAGATTTCCGGGAAACCACACCAACTCTCAGCCAGCCTCGGCACAGCCACATATCCAAATCAAGGGATATCTACAGAAAAAGAGCTGCTGGCAAAGGCAGATAAGGCACTCTATGATGCCAAACAGCAAGGGAGGAATAAGGTGGTAATGTATCTGCCGTAGTGTCGTGTCAACCATTAGTAGGGGCAGGAGAGAGCCTTTCTGGCAGGCTGATGACTGATGACTGGTGACTCTAAGTCGTATAATAGCCTCTCAATTTAAACGGTCGTTGTCCCCATTTTTCAATACACTTAACATAGCCAAAAATAAAGAAGGAGGAAAGAATGAAACTTACAAAATATGTCGTTACAAGTATTTTCTTAGCTAATCTCTGTTATGCTGGGGTTACCCCGCCATCAGAGATACGGATTACACCTGCGGGCAGCAAGGAGAAAGCCTGTTTTAATGTATCATGGAAGGGTCAGGGTACAAATACTATTGGGTATTATTACAAGCTTGACAATCAAGCAAACTTTAGCTGGACAAAACAATCACCTATTAAGATTCGTGTCTCTTATCCAGGCAATCACAAATTCTATCTGGCCGCGATAGATAAAGACAAGAATATTTCCCCATTTGTCATCAGTCAATTTTCTCACAAATCTATTCCAGCCTCTGCAGGAATAGCCTCTTTTGCTCTGAACGAACCAGTAATGTATGAGACTGGTGGTTCACCAGGAATTATCGCTGTTGGTGATGTTAATGGTGATGGGTTAAATGATGTTGTTTCTGCCAATTACTATGACAACAATATCAGTGTATTTCTCCAGCAAGAAAGTGGCACACTATCCCCACAGGCTACCTATTCTGTGGGACAGGGTCCATTTGGGGTAGGGATAGGCGATTTGAACAGCGACGGGAAAAATGAGGTAGTGGTTGGTTGTGCAGCCACAGACCAGATATATGTCTTCTCACAAAATGAGGGTGGAACGCTTACCCAGACAGATGTCTATGCTACAGGACGTGGTCCTTATGGTCTGGTAGTCGGGGATGTTAACTCAGATGGGCGTAATGATATTGTTGTTGCAAACTCAGGCGGACAGAGTATCAGCATCCTTACCTGGCTTAAGGAATGCCCTGAAACCTATTACTATCTTTTTGGCTCGCTCCAAAAGGCAAATACATTGAGTATGCAAAGATTAGATAATGGAGAGATATTTGCCCATCTGCTATATTCTGCTGGTGCTACCCCTTATTGGCTTTGTGTGGGTGATATTAACGGTGATGAGATGCATGATATTGCTTGTGTCAATTACAGCGAGAGTACGATTTCACTCTATATCCAACAACCAGATAAAAGCATGGCTATGGCTGGCAAACTATCTGTGCCCTCAGCCAATCCGCCAAATATTTGCCTTGGTGATATAAATGGTGATGGCTTGAACGAATTAGCTGTTTCTGGCGGCGGCGAGATAAGTGTGTTTGGCCGCAAGGATAACTCCATAGGCTTGATCGGTACCTACACAGCGACTGAGGGATCTAACGGCGGGTTAAGGATTGGTGATGTTAATAATGACGGCAGAGCTGACATGGTATCAACACATTCAAAAAACATCTCAGTATTCCTTCAGGATAAGGATGGTAAATTATCTAAACCTACTGCATGGTATGCAGGTGATGCCCCTGGCGGATTGGCTATTGCAGATGTTGATAATGATGGAGCAAATGAGATAGTTACTGGCAATATCCGAGGGAATTCTATTAGCGTCATCCATTTAAAGTAGTGCACCAGGGCACCAGTAAAGAATTTGGAGGAAGTCGGCAAGTAAATGGGATGAATGTAGCCCAGGATTCTATCCTGGCTATACTTAGC
>JASEHA010000187.1 GCA_030018795.1 bacterium | reverse complement strand
ATTTTAAGTAAATCGTCAATGGTTATATCAATAAATTTTGAACCGAATTTTTTAATAATCTGCTCTGATAACTCTTTTACATTTTTTCCTTTTATTCCGCTTCCAAGTAAAATTGATAATAATTCTGTATTTGAAAGGGTATCTGGTCCTTTCTTTAAAAATTTTTCACGAGAACGATCAACTGATGGAATGTCTTTTAATTTAGTCATTTTTATTTTTCCTGTTTTAATTTATACTCATCATCGTCACAATTTGTGATTATATAAATGGATAAATAAGGTAATTTTGCCAGAACACCAGAGCACTGGTGCACATGATTCACGCTAAAACCAAACCACCAACGACTGCAACTATTACCCCTAATATTGTGTCAACCATCAATTGTCGTATAGTAGTGGCAGGAGAGAGCCTCTCTGGCAGCCTGATGACTGGTGCCCTGGTGCATGGCGACTCTAAGTCGTATCCCTACAATAGTTATGCGACAGATTAAGGTTGACATGACACTAATATTACTATCCCCCAAGGTGTTTTATACTAATGGTCATTATCTTTTGTAACAATGTGCGAATTCTTGCTACGATAACCAAGAACGAGAACGTTGCATAGCAACCAAAGCCATATCTACAGTCTTAAGCACTATTTGACTCCATTTACTGCCATGTTTTGGTATTGCTTGACATTTTGTAAGCTACAGAAGACATCCAGTATAAGTCATTTACTATTTGATAAAAATGGCATAGGACACACCTGAGGCATAATTATTTCAAGAGGTTCTACCCCTAAGATTAAGTGTCATAAGGCATTAGTTTTTCTTACAACTCCACAATAACAGGCAATATCATAGGTCTGCGTTCAGTCATCTCAAACAGGTATTTGCCCAAGGTATTTCTAATCCCTGACTTTATTGCGGGCCAGTTATTTGTTCCTTCTTGAGCAAATTCTTCAAAGAGTTTTTTCACCCTTGTTCTTGCTTCATTCATCAATTCATCTGCCTCACGAACATAGATAAAGCCGCGCGAGATAATTTCCGGACCAGCCAAGAGCTTTGCACTCTGACGATCGATAGTAACCACAACTATCAGCATCCCATCCTGTGCCAATTGCTGTCTGTCTCGCAACACAACTGTGCCTATATCCCCGACTCCCTTTCCGTCTATCAGGATTTGGCCTGCCTCAACCTTTTCACCCATCACTGCATTTTCATGGGTTATCCCAAGCTTTGCTCCATTCTCCATAATAAAGATATTTTTAGCCGGAATACCCATTTTTTGGGCAAGCTTTGCATGATGAACCAGATGTCGATATTCGCCGTGAATTGGGATAAAATATTTAGGCTTAACCATGATAAACATCATCTTAAGCTCTTCCTGACTGGCATGTCCTGAAACATGAACCTCAGAAACATTCTCATAAACAACCTCTGCCCCCAACTTAAACAGATTGTTTATTGTTCGAGAGATAGATACCTCATTGCCCGGGATAGCCCGAGCCGAGATAATCACTGTATCACCCTTTGAAATCTTGATGTGTTTATGGGTATGCATGGACATTCTGGTCAGGGCAGACATAGGCTCACCCTGGCTGCCAGTAGTAATAATGACCGTCCGTTTCAATGGCACATGTTTTAGTTCATCAACAGTGATAAGAGTTTTTGGCGGAATGTTTAGATAGCCAAGCTCATTAGACATGGCAGTCACATTTTCCATTGACCGTCCAATAACACAAACCTTGCGGTTATAGAGAGCACTGGCATCTATGGCCTGCTGGATACGATAGACATTAGAGGCAAAGGTAGTAACAATTATCCTGCATGGAGCACCCCTAAACACCTGCTTAAAAATCTCTCCAATCTCTTGCTCAGAAATAGTATACCCCTCCTTTTCCACATTGGTACTATCAGAAAGCAATGCCAGAGCACCGTCCTTACATATCTCTGCAATCTTATGAAAATCTGTCCCTTCTCCATTGATTGGGGTCTGGTCAATCTTAAAGTCCCCGGTATGGATGATTACACCAAAGGGTGTATGTATCCCCAAACCTATACCATCAGGGATAGAATGACTTACTCGGAAGAATTCTATATTAAACACACCCAGCTGAATATTTGTCCGTGGTTTGACGCAATTTAACTCCACCGAGATCGCTGGCTCAAGCTCGGCAAGCTTATTCTGAATAAGTCCTAAGGTTAATTTTGTACCGTAGATGGGTGCCTGCAGCTTTCGCAGGACATAGGGCAATGCCCCGATATGGTCCTCATGTCCATGGGTAATAATTATTCCCCGAATATTTTTTGCTTTTTTTTCTAAGTACCTGAAATCAGGGATAATAAAATCCACACCCAACATCTCATCCTCAGGAAACATCATGCCAGCATCAATAACAATAATGTCCTCACCATACTCTATGGCCATCATGTTTTTGCCTATTTCTCCAAGCCCGCCTAAGGGAATAATATTAAGTTTTTCATTCTCTTTTTGTTTTTGTTTCTGTTTTTTTTTGGTCATAAAAATGTATCCTTTAATAATCCTTCGGTATAAATTTGAATTATTGTTTCAAATCACACCTCTTTTAGACACTTAGCACCTTGTGCTTAAGTAGATTATTAAGTTATATCATATTTTTTCAAATCTGTCAATTATTTTTTTAAGGCAAACGCATCTAAATTTTACAATTAATCAACCAATTACCAGTCCATGAGGTTTTTCACTTGACAGATGCTTGCTATGGGTGATATACTAAGCATTGTTTCGGTCACTTACAGATTTGGCTGCAAGCTATCCACTTACCGCATTTATCCCTAAAAGCCTTCAGCCTATTTTACTCAAAACAAGGGTGGTGCAATGCATGGGATTATTGCCTGATGCCAAACAATCCTTTTCTATACCCCTGGCCATAAGAATGAGGCCTACAACCATGGATGAGTTTGTGGGGCAGGCTCATATTCTGTCAAAAGACAAGCTTCTTCGTCGAGCCATTGACGCTGACAGGATAACATCCCTAATCCTTTATGGTCCTCCTGGGTGCGGCAAGACAACCCTTTCACAGATAATTGCCAATACAACCAGGGCTGCCTTTGGACAATTGAATGCTGTTACGTCAGGGGTGGCAGAGATTCGAAAATTTCTTGCAGATGCAAAGGAAAAGAAGAATTTTCACCACCAAAAAACCATTCTTCTAATAGAAGAGATCCATCGATTTAGTAAGCCTCAACAGGATGCTCTCCTGCCAGATGTTGAACATGGTAATATTGTCTTGATTGGAACTACTACCGCCAACCCATTCTTTACCATCTCCTCACCTCTCATCTCCCGTTCACAGGTTTTTGAGCTTAATCCCTTGAGCACCGAGGAGCTGAAGACAATATTGCTAAATAGCCTTCAGAATGTGGAACGAGGGTTGGGTCAATATCGTGTGGAGATTAGCCCTGAGGCAGTTGAACATCTGATAAATATATGCGATGGCGATGCCAGAAGGATGCTTGCCGCACTGGAGATTGGTGTTATTACCACCTTGCCAAATGGTAATGGCATTATCCATTTTACCCTTAAAACTGCAGAGGAGTCTATCCAGAAAAAGGCTATTGTCTATGACCAGAAGGGGGATAGCCACTATGATACCATCTCTGCCTTTATCAAGAGCATGCGGGGAAGCAATCCAGATGCTGCCCTGTACTGGATGGCAAAGATGTTGTGTGCTGGAGAGGACCCAAGGTTTATTGTCAGAAGAATGGTTATCTGTGCAGCAGAGGATGTTGGCAATGCAGACCCTCATGCCCTGCTTGTTGCTCATGCTGCAGCTCAAAGCTTAGAATATGTTGGACTGCCAGAGGCAGAGATTATCATGGCTCAGGCAGTAACCTATATCTCCTCTGCTCCCAAGAGCAATGCCTCTTATATGGGTATTAAAGAGGCAAAAGATGATGTATCCATGGGAAGAACCATGGATGTACCAATACATCTTAAAGATGCACATTACCCTGGAGCAAAAATTCTTGGGCATGGTGAGGGTTATAAGTATAGCCATGACTATGAGGGACATTTTGTGAAACAAGGGTATATAATAGAACAAAAGGGACGAAAAAGTCAAAAGATATACTATCACCCATCGGACCAGGGGTATGAAATAAAAATAAAGGAGAGGTTAAAAAAATGGCGGGAATGAGTATTTCATCTATTTCATCATACAAGGATGCAGGCGTAAATATCGATGCTGGCAATGAGCTTGTTAAGAGGATTAAACATATGGTGCCTGGAACATTTCAGTCGCCAAAAAGGTGCTGGGATGTTTTGAGTGGGGTTGGCGGATTCAGCGGGCTGTTTAATCTGGACTGGAAAAGGTTCTCTGAGCCTATTCTTGTCTCTGGATGTGATGGCGTTGGGACAAAGCTAAAGATTTCTCAATTGGTTAATAAACATGAAACCATAGGGATTGACCTGGTAGCCATGTGTGTTAATGACCTGTTGGTTTATGGAGCCACACCCCTGTTTTTTCTGGATTATCTTGCCACAGGGAAGTTGGATGTTGAGTCAGCTGAGGCAATTATCTCTGGCATAGTAGATGGTTGCAAACAGGCAGGGTGTGCCCTGCTTGGCGGTGAAACAGCTGAGATGCCGGGCATGTACCCAGATGGAGAATATGATCTGGCAGGGTTTGTGGTCGGTGTTGTTGATAAGCCATTGATCATCGATGGCTCCAAAATAATTGAAGGTGATGTGGTCATTGGACTTGCCTCATCCGGGATTCATTCTAACGGCTACTCGCTTGTACGAAAGCTGTTAAGTAGAGATGAAATCATCTCTATGAGTGATACCCTGCTGACACCTACTAAGATCTATCATTTTATCCCTGAGATAGCCATGGCAATAGAAATAAAGGGTATGGCACATATTACTGGTGGTGGATTTATTGATAATATCCCGCGAATCCTTCCAGCAGGTACAGGGGTATGTATTAAAAAAGGATCCTGGCACATTCATGAGATATTTAACCTATTGCAGCAAAAGGGAGAGATCCCGGAGCATGAGATGTATCGGACATTTAATATGGGAATAGGCATGGTTATTATAGTCTCATCATTTGTAGCTGATGAAATGATGCAAAGATTGCAGGCATCAGGCGAGAAAGCCTTTATTATCGGCAAGGTTGTTAAAGGAGAAGGGGTAAGTATCGGGTTTTAAGAAGGGTTTTATCAGAAAATGGCATGGTGTGCTATCAATTCCGCCTTCTTCCTCATCTGTTCAGCAATATTTTCCAGACAAACACTCAGAGCGATTAAAATATAAAGCAACTCAAAATCAACCTCACTTAAAAAACTTCCACAAATCACATAGGCAGAAAGACTT
>JASEHA010000186.1 GCA_030018795.1 bacterium | reverse complement strand
AAAGGTGGCTCAATTTATCTGAGCATACCCGGCTCAATTTAAGTGAGCGGTATAGACCTTTATCGAATATTCAGAAAAAAGCAAATTTGCTTGACATTTTCAGCTACATTTGGTATACTAAAATAGATATATTGTCTTATTTCCCCTTCCATACTTAAAGCAAGGAGTTATTAGTTGAAAAAGAATATTATTATCTCCATCTGTCTTGGATTAATAACAAGCCTGGCTGTCATTTTTTTGTTCAAGATACCGATTTTTGAGACAATTAATAACAGGTGTCTGGATATTATGTTTAATCTCAAAGGGGATATGAATATCCATCGAGATATTGTTCTTATTGAGATAGACGATAAAACAGTTGATACATTGCCCTGGCCGTTAAAAGAAGATACCTATGCCAGGATAGTAGAGATGCTTTCTCAGGCAAAGGTAAAGGCTATTGGTTTTGATATGTTATTCTCAGATGCTGATAAAAAAAATAGCAACTATCTTGCTTCAGTCATAACAAATGCCAGAAATGTATCCCTTGGATTTGAGCTTGAGCCTGATCAAAAGAAAGATACCCTAAAAGAATCAGTTGGCAAGGACGGAAATATCCTTGCTATGCACCATGCCCTGCTACCATATCCATGTTTGTTGGCAGCAGCCCGTTCTATTGGTCATATGTCCATCCTGCCTGATATGGATGGGACCGTTCGCCGCATCCCTTTATTATTGAAATATTCGCAGAAAGGGGGAAAGGATAAGGTTGCTTCCTGCCTGCCGCTTCAGATGGTGATTGACAGCAGTAATATCTCCTCAATAGGCTTTGATCATAATGGGATAATGATTGATAAATTTCGTATTCCAACAGATGAATCCCATCAAATGCTAATAAATTATAGCAGCAATGGCTTTAGAAGATATTCCTTAGTGGATATAATTAATTCACAGGGGGATGTCTTGATGGATCTCTTTTACTTCAGAAATAAGATGGTGTTGATTGGGGTGACATCTAAAAAATGCTGTCAGACTTTTAGTACCCCTTCTGGCAGCAATCTCCCTTCCCTTTACATCCATGCCAATATTCTTAATAATATCCTTACCAGTAATTTTCTGACACCAATCCCTGAGATATTAAATAATGCCAGCCTGTTATTAATCGGGCTTGCCCTTGGAATTATCCTCTCTGTCCTGCCATATGGTAATGCCGTAATAATCACCTTCTGTGGCTGTTTTTTCTATGTCTTGATATGCTTTATCTCTTTTAAATATAATGGGTTATGCTTAAACATACTCCCTGCAGCAGTTATTGCTGTTATCATGCCCGGGATAATAGGGTTTTATCGTTATCTTTTATCAGTCAATGATATTGACAAATTAGTAATCAAAATGAGGCAAAATGAGTCAAAAATTAATAGATTACAGCGAGAAAATGAAAAGATTAGTCTAAAATTAAACCCATCCTTCAGGATAGATTTTCGATCCAAAGAGATATGGTATCCGTCTACAGCTCAAAATGCCATAAAGATTTCTCGTGATTTTGAACATCCGCTTCGTATTCTTGAGTGCCTTGTTCATGAAAGATGGGGGTCTGACAGGCCAGAGATACACTGGATAGAAGGGTTTATCATCTATCACGACTCATGGTCAAAGGATTATCCGCAAGATCCTGGACAGGCATTTGATACATTCGTTTCTCAATTAAATATAGACCTGTTTGGCAAGGAGATCAGGCTAAAGAAAAGGGTGATTGTCCAGAATGAGCAGGGATATTATAGCTTAAATAGCAATATCCGTTGTGAGTCTAATGTAAAAAGTTCAATCAGGTGCTTTAAGAAGGCATCTGAGCTGTTTCAGGCAGATAAATTGGAGGATGCAGAAAAGGAATTAGAGCAGGCGGTTGAGTTTGATGCCGAAAATATCCGCTTTTTGACCCTGCTGGGGGATGTCAGGGATAAATTAGGGAAACAGGATAAGGCTATGGAGGTATTCGTCATCGCTTATCAGGTCATGCATAGGGAAATAGAGAAGATTAAGAAAGCATTGAATATTTTTGAAATGCGAGAGGATGAATTGCTAAAAAATATTACTGGTGAAAAAAGAAGATTGGTCTGGAAGGGGATAGATAGTGAAAAAAATAAGCTGAAGGAACGAATTGAAAGATTGATAGAATTAAGCAATTATCTGGTTGTAAAACTCTTGTCCGGGGCAAGAATAATGGATGATGGTGACAGAATCATAAACCTGTCAATGGGTTCTGCATTACTTACTGCTGTTAAGGCAGATATTTATTCATCCATTACAGAGAAGGGATTATTCATTGATAATAACCTATTTGAAGCATCCTGGAGAAAAATACTCTATCCAACAGTCAAAGATGATCTAAGGGAAATAAACAGTGATGCCTCAGAATTAAAGAAGGATCTTAAGGCATGGCTCAGATACAGGGTGCTGGAGCGTATGGTCAGTATCCCCTTAGAATCAAAGTCTCTTCATGAGTTGTGTCTGCTATGGGATATGGAAGACAGGTTTCAGAATGATGGATTGATTGTTACTCAGGAAGAGGTGTTAAAAGAATTTGGCTGGGGAGCAAGGTATTACCACAGCCTTAAGGAAATAGAGAAACGGTTGCAGCAGATTGAAATAGTAAAGAATGATAGTAGTGAGGGTCTTTAGACCCGATATGCTTGTTAATGGAGATTAAAAAATGCGATTCATGCTAACAATTATTATATCCCTGATTGCCTTCTCATCTTCTTTGTCTTCTTTGTCCTATGCCCAGCAGGCAGAGATAACAAGTGTCCGATACTGGACATCTCCAACCAATATCAGGGTAGTGGTTGATTTAACAAATGAGGTGTCTTATCAGGTAAAAGAGTCTCTTTTGCCGCCGGAAATACTTATTACTATAGAAAATACTCGCAGCAATAATCAAGATTTATTGGCAAATAATGCTGCCATAAGACAGATATCTATATCCCAGAAGGATAAAAATGTGTCTTGTGTGAAGATTGAGCTTACAAAGAAGACCACATTCAATGTCTTTCAATTGAAAAAATATCAATCAAAACCTGACCGATTAGTGATTGACATCAATATCCCTGATGTAAAAAAGATATTGCCTATCTCTCAAAAAGAGATTGAATTGATAAAAAAAAGGTCAAAGATAGTTGTTATCGATGCCGGGCATGGGGGTGAAGACCCTGGTGCTATAGGTCCAGGTGGTTTACAGGAAAAGGATGTTGTCTTAAATATAGCCAAAAAGCTTGCTGGTTATTTCAATCAAAGACATGATGTAAAGGCATTTCTTACCCGTGATGGGGATTACTTCATCCCCTTAGGGGAAAGGATCAAGCTATGCAAACACTATGACGGGGATATATTTATCAGTATTCACGCCAATGCCAGTCCTAAAGAAAATGTTCGCGGCTCCTCTGTTTATGTTCTCTCTACAGAGGGAGCAGACAATAAAGCAGCCCAATTAGTTGCCCAACGTGAAAACATGGCTGATTTGATTGGTGGTATTGCTAAGATAGAGAATGATGTTGTTGCCAGTATCTTAGTGGATTTAAGTCAGACACAAGCAATTAACGAAAGCCTTGTCCTGGCTAAGGTTACATTGGATAGCATGGTCTCTTCCTGCCATACCCTTTCTCTGGGGATTGGACGGGCTGGATTTGCTGTCTTAAAAAGCATTGATGTCCCTTCCATCCTTGTAGAAACAGCCTTTATCTCTAATATAGAAGAGGAAAAACTTCTTGCTACTGATGAGTTTCAAGAATTAATGTCAAGGGCAATATATGAAGCAACATTGAAATATCTGGGAGTATCGTCTTCAGTTGTATCATTAGTCCCACCAAAAGGGTATAAATACCATGTAGTAAAAAAAGGCGAAACACTCTGGAGCATAGCTGCCTTGTATGATAAATCCCCTCAGGAGATTAAAGGATTAAATGCAGATATTCCACCATCAGATGTGGTGTTTGTTGGGCAAGAATTGATTATACCGTGATGCTGAGGCAGAATCCAGAATAAAAGATGTAACTCGATGTTCAAGTTTTTTTAACCTGCGATATTGGTTCACCTTTTTCTACAGAAGTGTCCACAAGAGGTAGCACCTCTGGCAGGAGGTAGCACTGGCAGCAGACCTTCTGTTGGCAGCAGACCTTCTGCGTCTGGCATGTCGCAGATACAAGAATACCTGTAGCTGCGGGGGTGACTGGTGCCCTGGTGCCTATTGCCCTGGTGCCTGGGCTACTACTGAGCCAGAAAAACTTGAACATCGAGTGTTAGGAGTCTATCAAATCATAAATATCAGGATTTAATACTTATGCTACTTCAGGCAAAACACCTAAAAAAATACTTTCAGATACAGCAGGGGTTATTTAGCAGGCACTTGCAAGTATTTGCGGTTGATGATGTTTCGTTCAACATAAAGAAGGGTGAAACATTAGGATTAGTAGGGGAAAGCGGATGCGGAAAATCAACCACAGTCAGATTGATATTAAGGCTTTTAGAGCCTACAGGCGGAAGTGTCTTTTTTGATGAACAGGATATTCTTGCTATGAATTATAAAAGATTAAACCAGATGCGGGCAAGGATGCAGATGGTTTTTCAGGATCCATTTGGTTCATTGAATCCACGAATGAATATTGGCAGTATTATTGCTGAACCATTAGCCATTCACAAGATAGCCATGGGAAAAGAAAAAGCAGAAAAGGTTTCACACCTTTTAGAAATGGTAGGATTATCACCCACCTGTCAGAATCGTTATCCCCATGAGTTTAGCGGTGGACAGAGGCAGAGAATAGGGATTGCCAGGGCATTAGCCACATCTCCTGAGCTTTTGGTACTCGATGAACCTGTTTCCTCACTGGATGTCTCTGTTGCTGCACAAATAATCAACCTTCTGATGGACCTTCAGGAGCAGTTTCAGTTAAGCTATCTTTTTATTTCTCATGACCTTCGGATGGTTAAGCAATTAAGCCACAAAATAGCAGTGATGTATTTGGGAAGGATTGTCGAATTGTGTCCTGTAGACAGATTATACTCTAATCCCTTGCACCCCTATACCCGTGCCCTTCTCTCAGCTATTCCCAGCTTAGACCCTTTAATCAATAAAACAAGATTAATCCTTAAGGGCGATGTTCCCAGCCCAATCAATCCACCACCAGGCTGCAGCTTTCATCCCCGATGTCCTCAGGTAAAGCCAGAATGCAGGGAAATAGAGCCAGAATTAATAGAGTCCTTTGATGGTCATTCTGTCGCATGCCATTGTAGAGGATAGTCGTGATCATTCTCTACAAACTGATTCCTGCCAATTTGAATTTTCGATAGACAAATCTATTGAAATATGTTATAATCTATTAACCTGAAATCGGCAAGTAAATGGGATGAATGTAGCCCAGGATTCTATCCTGGCT
>JASEHA010000185.1 GCA_030018795.1 bacterium | reverse complement strand
GACGTTGCAATCAGTCCAGAGCACCAGTCACCAGTAAAAACTTGAACATCGAGTTACACAAGTCTGTCATATATGAAGATTGCTGGTGCAAATGCGGTTATTTCTAAATATCTTTCATATATCTGCCGATAATATTATATAGGCTGTTGGCATTTAGTCGGAAGCATGACTGTAATAGATTATCTATCAATAAGTTAAGAATATTATGCAGTCAAGGATTCGCAAGTTGCAACTTTTTTCTTGACAAGATGTTAAAAATATGGTATAATAAATTTTACTTTAGTTTTCTTTTCTTCTTTTAATCAGATGAGAGAAGAACTGCCATATCATTTTCTTATATGATGGAGGAAAATAATGAGAAGCAGTGGATTTGTTTTTATAAGTGGAGCATTATTATATATTGTGCTATCCTTTAGTCCCATTTCACATTGTTTGAGTAAGGAAGCAGATGCTTCTAATTCAGCTGCTATAGATTACAACCTGCCTGATAATGAAGATTTATTAATCAGTGAAGTAGTTGCGAATTATCAATGGTCCCCGGATTTATCTTCTGAAAATGCTGCGGATGATTCATCAGAGGCAACATCTGTGTTTGTGCGAAAGCTTATCTTTGAAAGATATACTATTAAACAAGGGGATACCTTGTGGTCAATTGCCAGAGATAATAGGATAACAGTAAATAGTATTATTGGTACAAATAAGATGAAGGATAAAAGGGTTATTGTTGGTAAAGAGATAAGAATACCGAATCAGAACGGAATAATGTATGAGCTTAAGGAAATGGATAGCCTGAAACTAATATGCAAAAAGTATAAAACAGATGTAAAGGCAGTCATGGAGATAAATGATCTAAATGAAAATCCGTCTGGACTGTCTCCAGGCAGATCTATTTTCTTGCCAGGTGCAAAACCAATCATCAAGATAGAGGAAAAGAAAGCGGTTAATAAGCCACAATTTGCCCACAGAAAGTATGGTGAAAAGCGTCAGATGTTTATTTTGCCTGTGCAGAGTGTTGTTACATCACACTTTGGATATCGAAACAATGCTACCTCACCCAATGAACGAGACAGAGAATTCCATGCTGGGGTTGATTTGAGGGGAAGGGTTGGCTGCCCAATAGCAGCAAGTGCAGATGGACAGGTAATTTATAATGGTTATATGAGAGGATATGGCAAATTATTAATTATTCGGCATAGCAATGGTTTTACAACCCGGTATGCCCATAATTCAGCCAATCTTGTCAGCGAAGGAACCTATGTCCGACAGGGTCAGGTAATTGCTTTAGCTGGGATGACTGGACGTTCAACTGGCCCACATATTCATTTTGAGATAAGAAAGAATAATATCCCTCAAAATCCTATGCATTATGTTAATTGAGAAGAAGCTAATAGCTAACGGCTAAATTAAGTGAGACTTTAATGACCACGCATAATGAAGATTATATCTTTGACTCTCTACTTCGTGAATTGATTGAGAAAGAGGGGTCTGACCTGCATCTTCGAGCAGATGAGCCGCCATTTTTCAGGATAAATGGAAAGCTTAATCGAGCGAATAATTTCCCTCCATTAACCAATAAAAAGATAAAATCATTGCTTTATTCTATAATGAGTGAAGAAAGGCAGC
This sequence comes from bacterium, assembly GCA_030018795.1. Taxonomy (GTDB): domain Bacteria; phylum UBA9089; class CG2-30-40-21; order CG2-30-40-21; family CG2-30-40-21; genus CG2-30-40-21. Next base: position 3,816 of record JASEHA010000185.1, on the reverse strand, counting down.
AAAGGTTTGAGCAATATCTTGAACTTGATATGTCTTATACCATACCAGATGTTGCTCGTTTCAGGATCAATATTTTCCAGCAGCAGGGTTGTATTGGCTCAGCTATTCGGTTAATTCCCTTCAGGATACAGACAATTGATGAACTCAGTCTGCCAGGTGTCATAAAACAATTATCTTTAATACAAAGAGGGCTTGTTCTTGTTACCGGTCCTACAGGCTCAGGAAAATCAACTACATTGGCAGCCATGATCGATTATATCAACTCAAATCGAAAGGCAAACATTATTTCCATCGAGGATCCAATAGAATTTGTCCACATAGATCGTTTAAGTGTTGTTAATCAACGAGAGGTGGGGGTTGATGCCCCTTCCTTTGCTGAAGCACTCAAGCATGTCATGCGTCAAAATCCGGATGTTATCTTAGTCGGTGAAATGAGGGACCTGGAAACCATGGCTTCAGCGATTACTGCTGCCGAAACAGGGGTGTTGGTCTTTGCTACATTGCATACAAATAATGCGGTACAGACAATTGACCGTATTATCGATGTCTTCCCTATTGAGCAGCAGCAGCAGGTACGGCTGCAGCTTGCTGTGACCCTTCAGGCTATTGTTTCTCAAACTATTGTTCCTAAAGCAAGTGGGGAAGGAAGAGCTGTTGCCTTTGAGATTATGGTTGCGTTGCCAGCCATAAGGTCATTGATTAGAGATGGTAAGGCACATCAAATGTATTCTATTATCCAGGCAAGCGGTGGGTATGGGATGCGGACATTAGATCAGGATTTAGTAGAATTAGTCAAGAATGATATCGTTGCCTATGAGGAAGCCCTGGCAAGATCACCAAATCCAAAGGAATTTGAACAAAGGGTACTCAGGGTTAAGCCTAATGTTAAGCTGGGATGAAGAAGTAGGAAGTAGAGAGTAGAGAGTAGAGAGATAAAGGATGAGCTAACAGCTAAACAGCCGGAGATAAAAAATGGCCAGAATGGATTTTGATAAATTTCTTGAAATAGCTGTAAAATGCAAGGCTTCTGACCTTCATCTAAAGGCAGAAAGCCCACCGCTTCTTCGTATACATGGAGAGGTTGTGCCATTGAAACAGATGCCACCCTTATCTGCTGTGCAGGTAAGGCAAATGGCTTTGAGTATCATGGATGAAAAGCAATACAGCAAGTTTACGGAAACCATGGGCGTAGATGTTGGCTATGAAATCCCGCATCTTGCCAGATTTAGAACGCATATCTTCCAGCAAAGAGAGATGATGGGGATTGTTACCAGAATTATTCCGTTTAGCATCCCAACGATAGAAGAGTTAGGGATACCTCCCATTTGCATGAATTTATGCTCAAGACCCAGAGGACTAATAGTGATTACTGGTTCAGCAGGGTGTGGAAAGTCAACTACCCAGTCTACGTTGATTGATTACATCAACAGTAAGTTTTCACATCATATCATTACCATTGAAGATCCAATTGAGTTTGTTCATACCTGCAAGGAAAGTCTTATTAATCAACGAGAATTGGGCAGGGATACCTATTCTTTTTCTGAGGCATTAAAGCATGTCTTTAGAGAGGACCCGGATGTTATCCTTATAGGAGAGATGCGTGACCTTGAGACCATTTCTCTGGCCGTAACTGCTGCAGAAACAGGACACTTAGTGCTGGGGACACTGCATACAACCGATACAATATCTACTATAGACCGTATCATTGATGTTTTTCCGCCGCATCAACAGCAGCAGGTAAGGATGCAGCTAACCGTAAATCTTGTTGGCGTTATCTCTCAACTTTTAGTAAAAAAAGCTGATGGAAGTGGAAGGGTTGCTGCATTTGAGATATTAATCGCTACACCAGCCGTAAGATCATTGATCAGGGAAGGGAAAACATACCAGATTGCCTCTGTCCTTCAAACAGGTAAAAAGCAGGGTATGATGAGCATGGACCAATCGTTAGCTCAATTAGTATATCAGCATATCGTTACCTATGATGATGCCCTCAATGTGTCCATTAACCCTCGTGAATTTAAACAATTAGTAGGAGAGCTTGATATTCGTCGCTAAGATGCCAGGAAAAAGGTAGGGAACAGGTATGCTTGTTCTCTACCTTTTTTTTAACTAAGGGGGGTTACCAAAGCCAGTGTTTTTTTACTTTATATAATATTGGCTATTCTCAGGTAGAAAAAATAGTCGAAATATTCTAATAGGAGGTACACGCTATGTGTGCAACAACAAAAGAGGATGTCTTTAGGTTAGTTAAGGACAATGATGTCAGGTTTATCCGTTTATGGTTTACGGATATGCTTGGGCAATTAAAGAGTTTTGCTATTACCAGTGCAGAACTCGAACATGCTATGGAAAATGGCATGGGATTTGACGGCTCTTCAGTAACAGGGTATCAGGATATTGAAGAAAGTGACATGATCGCCAAACCAGATCCCTCAACCTTTCAAATGCTTCCATGGAGGCCAAAGGAGCAGGCAGTAGCCAGAATGTTCTGTGATGTGATGACTCCATATGGACAGCCTTATGATGGTGACCCAAGGTATATCCTGAAAAAGGCTATAAAACGGGCAAATGATATGGGATTTGACCATTTCTATGTTGGACCTGAGCTTGAATATTTTTATTTTCAATCAGCAGATGGTACGGATGTCTTAGATAAAAGCGGGTATTTTGACCTGAACCAATTAGATGCTGGTTCTGACATCAGGCGGGACACTATCTTAACCTTAGAGGCAATGGGTATTCGGATTGAATACAGTCATCATGAAGCAGCACCATCTCAGCATGAGATTGACATGAGGTATTCAGATGCATTGCAAATGGCAGATAATGTCATGACATATCGCTTAGTTGTCAAGGAAACAGCACAAAAATATGGGGTTTATGCTACCTTTATGCCTAAACCAATCTTTGGTCAAAATGGCAGTGGTATGCATACCCATCAATCCCTGTTTAAGGGAAATGATAATGTCTTCTTTGATACTAAGGATAAATATCACTTGAGCGATACAGCCAAAAAGTATATTGCCGGTCAATTAACACACGCTCAGGAAATGTCCTGTGTGTTTGCCCAGTGGACAAATTCTTACAAGAGACTTGTTCCTGGTTATGAGGCACCGGTCTATGTTGCCTGGTCACAACGCAACAGATCAGCATTAGTTAGAATCCCTCTGTATCACCCGGGGAAGGAACAAGCTACCAGAATGGAGCTGCGTTGTCCGGATCCAGCGTGCAATCCATACCTCACCTTTGCTACGCTTCTCCATTCCGGACTCGACGGGATTGAGAAAGGATATGAATTGCCTGAGCCAATGGACAAGAACCTGTATCATCTTACCCCTGAGGAAAGAGATGCTGCTGGAATTAAGATGCTGCCAGGCAGTTTGGGTGAGGCAATAGGGATTGCCAAGAATAGTGAATTTGTTCGCAAGGCATTGGGTGAGCATATCTTCCCAAGATTTATCGCTGTAAAGGAACAAGAATGGGAAGAGTATCGGATACAGGTGACAGAATATGAGCTGGAGAAATATCTCTCTATCCTGTAGTAATTTTTGATAATCGTTTATTGGTCAAGTGTCAGCACAGTTAAATCAGCAGGGGCAGGGTTTGTCTCTTGCATAGAGATGGCACACAGCTGATAGACAGATGAAGAGAAGCCGTAAAGCAGTAGGAGCGTGTCGTACGCTCCTACTGTTATGGCAACATTAAACTGAACTAAGGTGAGGCGAGGTTTAAGCTTCGGACTACTATCGATAAATAATTCGGAGAGCGTTGCAAACAGTTTCAGATTTGACATGGGTTTTGGAGATTTCAGCAGAA
>JASEHA010000184.1 GCA_030018795.1 bacterium | reverse complement strand
AGTGAAACTTCGTTTCACTCATCTATTTTTGACTGAAAGAATCGTAGGTTAAAAACTTGAACATCGAGTTATACAAACGCTATTTCAGCCCACTTTTTAGACCAAATTTATTCCTTGAATTCAGGGAAATTTATTGTTTTAAATTACACTATATGGTGGAACATCCCCTTTGAATGGATAAATAGCAGTAACTATCTCACACGGCAATTTCACCATACCCTGATACCTTAAAATTGGGGCGAACATCAAGGAGCCATAGCCCGGGGCTATCCATCCCCCATCTGGGATATCACCTGTATCAATAACATCAACACCCAGTGTCACAATATCCCTTCCATTCACGCTATCCATTGACTGAATCACCAAACCTATCTTTTCAGGATGCCGCACCACAATCGTTTTTCCATCAATTTCTGCTTTTACACCGGGGGCAAAATGGAAATAGCTTTTAACAAGATGTTCCCCGGACCCCTCAAGAAAATCATGTATAATCCAATACTCAGGGAACATGGGTGACACCCCTTTCTTCTTAAACGAGACAGCTCTTTTATGAATAACAGGTTTATATCCATCATGAGAACCAATCGCAAGGTCAAATTCGTTGTTTGTTATCCATTTTTCCAACCTATAGTCAGGCACATTTGACCAAGCCATTTTACCTGCCTCTTTAGCCTGAGATTGTTCATCAACAACGATTGTATTATGAGCCCTTGTCTGCCTGAAATAATAATGTAGACGTTCATCCCCATTATAGGTATAAAAACCAGGATCAATAATCATAGGATATCCAAAAGCTGACAACTCAAACGATAATAGATCCGCATGGCCATGTGCTGCAGAGGGCGTAGAATCCTTAAACAACCCATCTGCTATCTCACCACAATCAAAGCATAGGTAATGGCTATCCCTGTTCCAGTCGCTTCTCATGACATAATACCCACTCTTATCCAATGCCTTTGAAGTAATTTCTGGATAAACAGCAGCAATTTCCTGATATTTTTTCATACCATCCATCCCAAGAAGCCACAAGGAATCCTCACTAAAACCACTACCAGAGTGGTACTCCTGAGCAATCTTTTTTATATCACCACGATTAAAAAGCACTGCCCCTGTAGACAAAAATGCAGAAAAATTCCACATTGGAGGGTTTTCAATATAGATTGACCGGGCATTATCAATATCCCCGATCATAGGAATTAACCCATCTGGTCTGGTCATATACATAGAAAACTCCATTGCCTTTTCAATGCCCTTAAGCACCCTGTCTGACACCTGACACCCATTCATCTTCCTTAACAGAGCAGACATCAGGTAAAAGCCAAGGGTAAAATGATGATAAAATGTTGCCTGCTCTACAATGCCACCATCCTGATGAAATTGCTTTTCTATTTCATCTTCAAGCATTTTCCAGCCTTTTTCCCTCCAGCCCATAGCCTCTTTGAACTCAGGAAAAACAGTACCTATCATAAACAGGGCAGATAATTCACCGATAAGATGGTTATACGGGCTAGAATAAATAGAAAGATGCCTCTCAAGATATTGTGCATGCTGATAAAAAGACTTTAATATCTTCAGATTGATTTCTGGTGTCAAAAATGAAGAGTGAAGACAAAAATTATATGCCCATAACCAGGAAATACCCCTAACCGCTACCTCTAAGGCACTTGTCCAGTTTACCCCTGTGTTATATGGATTATCGTCTATCCACGAGGTAACAAGAGCAAAAAACTTTTGAGCATATCTTTCGTCTCCAGAAAGCCAGTATGCCTTGCCAATGTCAACAAAAAACTGATGCCTGTTTAATTCCCAAACATGCTTAACATCCCCGATATTCTTATCAGAGATATTCACATCTGCATAAAATTTCATGGGCCATGCCTTCAAGCCAACAGGATCCTTTGTCCATGAGATATTATTCTCATACTTAGCCTCAATGCCCAAAAAAGAAAATTCATGCCTGCATATCTTATCTCCACTCTCTATTGCCTGTTGAATATATCGAGGATACTGTTTATTTATAGTTTCAAGCATGGATGGTTTATTGTGCTCATCAACAAAAAAAGCAACCCCCTGTCTTGTTCGCATATGATTCAATAAACCATCTGCTGATTTTTCTTTTAGGGCTATTTTTTGAAAAAATGCTACATCAGTCCCATAGGAGCATAGTTTTCCTGCTTCTGCATACTGTGCAATCCGTTCAGCCAGTTCACAAAAAAGCCCTGAACATCTAAAAGTAATCTCTGCTACAGACATCTTTTGAAGCTTACTAATAAGACGCACTATTTTCCTCCAAATTTCCTCCAAAAAAAAGGACACGATAATCGTGTCTTTTTTAACAATTAGTGATTTTTTTGCTGTTTATTTGCAATTATTCTACAATCCTTTTCCTGATTGGAGGCTTCAGCCCCAATTGTGGAAACGACATAGCAATAGACTCCATCTTCGTATTAGCAGATTGCACCAATTTATGCTCTGGATATTTTACTACAAAACTCTTATAATATCCAAAAGCCTCTTCAGGTTTCTTGAGAACATCCAGATACATTGCAGCCATCTCATATAGAGCCACAGCCGCCCGATTACTTTCAGGGTGAGCATTTATTATTCGCTGTAATGTTTCCACTGTTTTATCATATTGTTTCTGCTTTTTATAGATATCCAAAATAAATTCCCAGGCAGTTGCCTCTACCTGTGTTCCCGTATAATCCTTGATAAGCCTCTCATAATGATTAATTGCCTGAACATAAGCCTCCTGTGCCTTATCATCTTGCTTATATGCATCATAATAATCAGCAATATAACATAAAAGCTGCAATGTTGGATAACTAACAGGATAATCTGTGATTATTTTTTGATAACAGACTAATGCCTTATCCCATTTTTTCTCCATCTCATATGTACGACCAATAGACATTTGAGCCTGAAGGCACATATTTATCTGTTCTGGATATTTATCCTGTAAATTCTTAAATTCTTTTCTTGCTTGTGGATACTTTTTTTTCAAAAAATAGATATTAGCGATATTAAACTGGAGTTGAGATGCATTATCCCATTCTGGATAAATACGCAAGATATCCTGAAAGGCACCTATAGTCATCTTTACCTCATATTCAGAGGACTTATCTGGATTTTTTATAATCTGAGCATACAGCTTATTTGCATACCAACACATCCTTTCAGCCATATATTCCTTACTACATCCAACCAGCAACAGCAAGCCTATCATACAAATAAAGGTACGACACTTAACACTCATAAAAATATTATTCATTTATACCCTGCCTCTTAATTAGAAATAATACGGTCAAAGAGGTAGTCATCAACACCCCTATAAACAGCGTTAGAATAAATCCGCCGGCCATTACGCCCAATACACTTTCTGGCAAAAAGTTTATAAAGAAAGAAAGCATCTTTTGTTTAATCAGCACCATACAAGCACCAAATAATGCAGGGACCAAGATTAAAACAATGGTTGGAAGATACAGCGACCAACCAACAATTATCCCCTCTTTTATGGCTGAAAACAGCTTCTTTTTTTCTAATATCATGACAGGAATAGCATAAGCCAAAAACGGCTCCACCAACAAACAGACAAATAGACTTAAGTATTGGCAAATAGTAAACATCCTCCATGAAGGTATATGGAGAATTTTTGCCAGGGCAGGCGGATAACACTGTACGGCTAAAAATTTAAGAAGCATAAAGATACAAATATAGATAAAAAGAACAATTATCCATAAAAATAGTGACGGCACATATTTTTTTACAGCTAACCCCAGATTTTTTTTAAGCTTTGCTTTTTCTCCATTAACTACAAAAGCTGTCATTCCAACTGTTGCGGCACACATTAAAGGCATAAGCAACAGGCTTAAGGGCAGACTTGCATATTCAAACAACGTTGGAAGTAACGAAAAATTATAGGGATAATGCAAGAACATCTCCCCAAAAAATCTTCGGATAGGAGGACCAAGCAATGGTTCCATTATCGGATGAGGCGACAGAAGCAAGATAATCAAAAGGATTATTTCACACAGGGTAATAATAGCAAAAGGCAAAAATATAGCTGGACATTGCCACATACTCTTAAAAGATATCTTCCACACATCACCGCAAAAAAACAACTTATCAATCAAATTTCCTTTCATTTTTTTATTGACCACAATCTGTAGTCTTTGCCTCCTTTCTTTCAAAAAGATGTTGTGATAAAAACGGACTCAATTCCCTTAAGAATCTTTTCTCCCTTTCCATGCCTGATTTTATATCCCCTTTTACTAATGGGGTTGAAACACGAATCATGGCTCCGGGACTATTATGGTTTATTATCTGTTTTAAGACAAAATTAAGCTGATGCAAATAAAAATTATCTGCAACCATTGTCCCAGCCATATACCAATTAAGAACTAATTCATCCCTTTCTTTTATTTTTATATGCATCACATGGGCTTTAATCTTAGAAAATGGTTTTTCTCCTCCCAGATCAATCTCTTCTGTTTTTTCTTCAAAGAGCTGAGACCCAGCACCATCATAACAAAGCTCAGGTGGATGAAATGTTTCTCGATTTTCAACACTTACCACAATATACAAAAGGATACTCTCACCCTTAGTATTTATATACTGACGCATTAACAAGTCATCCGGACTGAGCATATCATATTCCCGTTTGGGTATCTCCATATCCTGTCCTACCCAATCACCAATCTGCAATGGAATTCCTGCCAGATTAAAATCCCTATGAACCTTAGCAGGCATAGCCAGCACGATAACTATTGGCAACAAGACAATTAACAAGATTACAACCTGCCAGTAAGGTTGTTGTAATATCGATTTTCCACTGCACCCACAAATTTTCGGCACTATTCTCCACCCTCATTATCTTCGCTTATTTGTTTTACGCAAGCAAGATGCTTGCACTAAATTATTCCTCCCTCTCGCTGCTATTAGCCACATTAGGAGATACCATGCCTCCTACACCATAAAGGCAGCCAAAGGCTATGATAAACACAAGAAACCCTGTAAAATCATGGGAAAAACTACCAGGCAATGCTGCCTCTTTTCCATAGATATGTGCCACCAGACAAAGCAAAACTATCCTGATAACATTAGACAACAAGGCAATAGGGATTGTCGATAAAAAGACAATTGCCCTTCTTATCATAGAAATATTAAGCAAATAAGCAAACAATGCCCCCAGGGCAAGCAATGAGATAAGCGATCTTATCCCGCTGCAGGGCGCACCCACCTCCAGAAATGTATCTGGTAAAATTATTTTTGCCCCTTCTGCCATACATGGGATACCAATGGTATTAACCGTTGCTACTGCCCCATGTGTGGCCATCATCTTTAGTTTATATGTCAAAAATATGGTAAAAACATCCGGGAATGGGATCATGAAGAACAGAAAGCCTACTGGAAAGACCAGCACCCTCATCATTCTCCAGCCAAACAGA
>JASEHA010000183.1 GCA_030018795.1 bacterium | reverse complement strand
TTGGGCAATTCTATGAGGATTGTGTGATTTGAATTTTGCTTTATCGAATATTCAGCAAGCCTTAACACGCCAGTAGTAGGTATCATCAGGCAGGCTGCTGGCTGATGGGCCATAAAGTGAGCTGGGATTGTAAACAGTAGCCGTTGTTGTTGCTACATACTCTGGTGATGAAAAACCAGGATTGTTGTCCAGCTCAAACCAATAGTATGCTGCACCGGTTACTGCCCCCCATTGATAGTTCAAATCAACCTGATTTGCAAGGGCATCATTATAGGGGGATATCAACACTGGTGTGCTCAGCCTTTCCACCACATGAATGCCTGCGGTCTCAGGTGTAAGTAAAATGGGGTTAAAGACAGAATTAACAGCTGATTCATCTGAGATGCTAAATCTGGCTGTGGTTGAACCAACAGCCCTCTCACTCAGCCTGAATGTTACCCTGGCAATTGAGCCATAGCCTGATACGCCTGGATTACCCCTTGTACGTGATACACCAATACTTACCACCCCTGCTGCCTCATCTGTGTTTGAAACAAATATTGGAGCCGGAGCAAGCATTGGACCTGCCACCACATCTACCACATCCAGCAGTGATGTATTATAGTGCAGCTTGCAGGAAACACCAAACAGGTCAGTGACTGGATTGGCCATCTCACCTACCTGAATGTTAACCACAAACTCACTGCCAGGGGCGTGGTTGTAGGTAGTAACAGGCTTGATGGGAACGCCAATTGGTTCTGCAACTATAATCTCAATCCGTGCAACATCTGTGTTATTCGTCTCATTGCTTTCCGGAATCCTATCACCTGGGTCAACCCTTACTCCAAGATAGTAAGTGCCTGGAGGGGTATCTCCCGGAATTGTTCCAAACAACCGATCATTGACATTAGGATCGGTTGACAGAGTTACTGTAGCTGCCTGTCCTGCGGCAAGAGGACCAAAAGCACTCCGTCCGCCAAGAAGCAGCACATCCTCACTGTAGTTGGGTGAACCAATTGCATAGCCTGTCGGAATAGTGGTATCTGATGATAGGACTAAATCAACAAATGTGTATGTCCCCATATCAGCCGTACCAATATTTCTCGCCACCACAGTGATTGTATCGCTTATGTTTTCTCCTTGCTGGGCAGTTGCCGGGCTGGAGATGATTTCTACGGTGAGGTCAGGAGCACCAGTTGGTCTGGTTACTACGCTATTCTTAAAATATGTCATAGATGGGTCAGGACGACCGACAAAACAGATGCGATCAAAGCTATACTTCTTGATCACCCCAAAGGCTATTCTTGCTTCATATTCGTTGTCCTCAAAGTCCATGATCCAGTGGCTACCATCAACAATTTTCCACCGTTCGTCAATCCTTTGGACTTCCACAGTATCCAGACTAAAACCCAGGCAGTCTTCATCTGCCATGGATCCTGTTGGAGCATTATTGCCCACCAGGTAATACTCCATAGAGGCATCAGGACGACCCACAAAACATTGCGACCTGTGCGGTTGAAATATGCTACAGCTTTATCGCATTATCCACGAAATTCACGAAAAGTGTTTGAAAAATCCACAGATTATGATTTCAGACTAACCACAAAGGGCACAAAGATTCTTTTCTTAGTGAGCTTTGTGCATCCTTTGTGTGCTTTGTGGTAAAATCTGTACCATTTTTACCTATGTGGTAATTTCCAACCGCACAGGTCGAAAGATTGTGGTCAAACATTGAAAACTGAACAGGTCATCCTCTCAACCTCATTTCCGAACTCTTTACTCTTCTATTCCCATAATTCCCAACAATTCCCTTCTTTGAAAGCGAAAGATTAATCTCGCCGGACAATTGTCTAATTCGATCAATATTAAAATTAGACACTTAATACCTCCTGCAGGTAATCCTGAGCAATTGGGAAAAAATCAAAATACTGACTCCATGTATTGCATAAGAACTCTTCTCTTTGGTCATCATCATTGCTAAATAGAAGATGTCCACATGAAGCTTGATATTGAAAACTTAGTGGTGCAAAATTTAAAAACTTTATATCTACAGGGATATTTATTTCTCTTTCTATTTCCAACCCCATATCAATCTCAAGTTCAACAACAACAACCTCATTCACTACATTTTCATCTATATAAACTGCAATATCTATATCATTGAATCTTTCTTGTGTTAAAAAAGAGCCATGAACCTGAAATCGGCAAGTAAATATGGTAGATGTAGCCTAAGATTCTATCTTGGTTGTAATTAGCGATATTTCATGCTGATAAAAATACCAACATAGAATGTTGGGCTACAATCTTAACCTATTGTTTGCATTAGGCATTTTAGATTGTAGGCACTTGCTGATTTCAGGTTGAATACTGATCATCCTCCCAGCACAAACTCCACATCACTCTCATCAAGTGATTTTATAGAAGCACCATCGGTTGAGATCAGGTTTTCAAAGAGTTCACTCTTTAACCCTTGAAGTTGCAGCATCTTTTCCTCAATGGTATCCTTGGTTATCAGCTTATAGCTAAACACCGTTTTATCCTGTCCAATACGATGTGCCCGATCAATTGCCTGATTTTCTGCAGACTTATTCCACCACGGGTCAAAGATAAAGATATAATCAGCTGCCGTAAGATTGAGCCCAATCCCACCGGTTTTCAATGTCATTAGAAAAACCTTGTATGTTTCATCATTCTGGAACCTCTCGACAAGAGCCTTTCTATCACGGGTAGCACCTGTCATGAGCAGGTAATCTATCCCCTCCCTTTCCATGTCCTGAGCTAAGCAATCAAGCACATGCATGAAGTTGGCAAAAACCAGTACCTTGTGACCATTGGCAATGACATCCATGATATTTTCCATGATAACCTCTCGTTTTGGTGAGATTATCCGGTCATCTGTTTTTGACTCAGGAATAGAGGCTATCTGGCGAAGCTCACTCAATGCCTGCAAGATAAAGAATTGTGACTTGGTGATACCGTTTTGAGCTATTTGAGACTTGACCGCATGATGATAAAAACGCCGCCTCTGTTCGTAAAAGGTCTTCTGCTCCGGCGACATCTCGACAAACAGGGTTTGCTCTACCTTGTCAGGCAAATCCTGCAGAACATCCTTTTTTACCCGTCTGAGGATAAAGGGATAGATCTTTTTCTTTAGTTCATGCATGGCATCCTTATCCCCATCCCTCTGGATGGGTGAGGTGTAAAATTGATTAAAATCATCTATGCTGCCAAACATGGATGGATTGAGGAATCGGAAAAGGGCATACAATTCACTCAGGTTATTTTCAATGGGTGTTCCGCTTAATGCCAAACGATGATTGGACTTAAGAATCATGACTGCCTTAGATACCTGAGAATTAAGGTTTTTTATATTCTGTGATTCATCAAGGATAATGTAATGGAATTCCTCCTCCTTAAACTCCTCAATATCGTTTCTCATGGTAGCATAGGTTGTCAGGATAATTTGGCTTGCCTTTGCCTCGCTCAAGCTGCGGTTGGTGCCATGATGGATAGAGTAGGACAGCTGCGGGCTGAACCGCTCCAGTTCATTTGCCCAATTAAAAAGCAGGGTTTTGGGCATAAGGATCAGGGAAGGCTTTTTCTCATCCGGATAGATAGAGGCAAGCAGGGCAATTGCCTGAATAGTCTTGCCAAGCCCCATGTCATCAGCCAGACATCCGCCAAGGGAATGCTGCTGGAGATATTTTATCCATTTATAGCCATGTTTCTGGTATTCGCGCAAGTCCCCGTTCATCTGTGGAAAATCCAGCTGTGCCTCTTTCAAGGTATTGAATCCCATGAATATCTCTCGTGACCGCTTGAATGACTCCTGAGCAATCCTTTCATCAATCAACTCCTCGATAATGGGCAGGTCAAAAAAGGATATTTTTACATTCTTCTTATGCTTCTTGAATATTCGCTGCAGCTTATTGAGATAGCCGGCATTGATTATAGCATGGCTTCCGTCGCTTAATTCAATATAAGAGCTTTTCTTATATTGATTCAGGGCATCAAAAAGCGAGAAATTTTCACCCTCTATCTCCAAGTTTACATCCCCTTCTAAGAAATCAATGCCATGCGACATAGAAAGGCTTAAGGTTGGGGTAACTGCCTTTATCCGATAAGACTTTAATCTTTCCGCACCAAGGATAGCAAAGTTGGCAATAAGGTTTGGCAGCTCCTTATAGACAAACTCTCTGGCTAATGATTCCTCGATAATAAACAGGTTATCCTCAAAAAAGAAGTCATTCTTGTCTTTCAGTAACTTTTTATATTTTTTAAGCAGCTTATCAATCTCTGCAAAACAGTCATAAATCTCCTCGCCAATAAGGTCGCTAACAACAATCTTTTTCTCCAATTCATTTAAAAGGACAATCTTGGACACATCATAGCTATCAAAGAATTCGGCATCAAATCCAGGCAAAGAGGTAGAAATGCGCAAATATAACGAGTTGTCTCCATCCACCTTCTCAAAGATAATGGTTGGCCGGGTTTGTTTTGGCTCACCGATTATGGGTTTATAGTCTTCATAGGTAATAGATACATTGTCAAAATAGGAGTAGACTAAGGAAAGATATCTCTCAAGGTTTATCGGCAGAAAGGTGGTGTTAAATGCAGAAAGATTGTTAAAATTTTCACCCAGGGGTTGAATCTGATAAATCGTATCCTTAACCAATACAAAGGCTTCCGTTAAAAACGAGAAGCCTTCAAACGTATCCCCATGGATGGAGGAGATAATCCGGCTATTTATCATCCCGTCTTTTTCATCAAGGCAGACAACCATCTTCGCCAGAGTTATTTCACCAGATGGTGTACTGCAACTTGCAAACCTGACAGATTTGTGTCCAGCTAAAACAATGTTAGGGCAATGCTGCAATTGCCAGATAAGGTACTCATGTTCAGCAAGATAGACCCTATTTTCAGGGTTTTCCCAATCAATACGAAAGCTGTTCTTATCCCTAATATTCTCAATCGCTTTCAATAATTCACGGACATGCCCGTTGTAATGCTCATAGCTTGCCAGAATATCTTTTCCCTTCCCATTAACAACCGTAACATAGGCACCTTTTTCGTCATGATTGAGCTGAAAGAATACAGCAGAGACAGCCTCTGTTTTTTTGATGATAGACTTCTTTCTTCTTAATCTTTCAAAGATATCAGGGGTAGAATGAGTAGACACCTATGACAACCTCCGTTTTGTATGTAAGAGAAATCTTGAATTTTGCAAATATTCGATAACGCAAATAGAGGATTGATAGTGCAGACTCCCCCTATCCCCTTCCCTAATCCTCTCCCACCAAGGGGCAAAGGGACAATCTGCCCTTTCCATTGATAAGAGAAAGATATAATCACCCTTCCTTAATTGATAGGAGAATGAACAAGACTGCCCTCCTGAATTAGTGTCGCGTCAACCATCAATTGTCGGATAGGTTTCGGATAGGTTAATGTAGGGGCGGGGTTTCCCCGCCCTGATTGGTTGATTCATGC
>JASEHA010000182.1 GCA_030018795.1 bacterium | reverse complement strand
CAGGATAAACCGGTACCTTCTTCCTCTCCCGGTCTATTTCCAATTGAACGTCCCATAAAAAAGATCTCACAGTTAGAGAATCATCCAGATAGCAATAGCTGCCATCCCCTGGCGGGTCATGGAGAACCAGATAATTTATACTTGGAAGAGAAACAATATCACCCATAAGCCCCTTATCTATATCGCCCAAGACAGTTACCTCAATAGTCACCTTATCACTATCCAGATAACCATCCTTCTTCACCCAGAAGGTAACCGTCTTTGTAGCTGCTAATGGCGGGTCATCTGCAGTTGTTTTTGGCAAGCCGGCAATCATTCTGTATTTATACTCGTTACTGTCAGACATTTGTTTCTCTTCCGCAGGCGGGTCAGGGGTTAGCATGCTTACCTCATCCCTGATATAGAGCGTAAAACTTCCTACTGGATGCCCATTAGCAGTAGGCTTAACAGTAAAGGTATGTCCTATGGAGTTTGGTGGAGGAAGGTAAATCATATATCCCTCAATAGTATCAATCTCTTCCAGTTTTATACCACAATCTTTTATTAGAAATTCAAGAAAGTCTCCATCAACAAGCTTTGGCATCGGACCCACAGCAGAAGCAGAGAGGTCAATCTTAGTAGGAATAATCATCTGCACAGCCTGATCTCCATAGTTTAAATCCACTTCTTTTTCCTCAGGCAGGGCACCCTTAACATATACCGTATATTTACCAGGATTCAAAATAGCCTCAAGTTTGCCGTCTGCCTGATCAGATATGCCTTCAGCCTGTCCGTTATCACCACTGACAGTAACCGACTGACTGGCTATCTTATATCCACCAGAATCTACAACAAATACAGTCAACTTGCGGGTGGTGTGATCGATAAAATCAATATTGGTTCTGGCATTTTCAATGGTGACCAATTGAGTATTTTTATTATAGTTCGGTGTATCTTCCTTAATACGGATATCGTGTCCTGCTTTTTGGGCTAAAAACAGGTATTTGCCAGCAAGCAGTGGCATACTGTAATTAACGCCTGTGGCAGAGAGTGATTTTTTACTCGGCTCAGCCTGTGCAAAACCGGGTATCCCCGGTAACTGGGCATTAACAAAAACATCTTCTACCAGCACATCCACCCCGTTTTTCTGCATGCTGTAAACCACCCTGCCTCCAACTGGAAAGACAGTAATATCCACAAAGTCAATAGCCAACTGATCGGGTCCATCCAGGGTAAGATCTGTGACTATAATTGATTTTTCAAACTCGTGTGCCCCATCCCCTTCACCCTTACTTGCCCGGATTCGATAATTACCCAAAGGTAGATGAGCAAACTCGAAGCAGCCCTTATTATCGGTTTCAGTCCGGAGGATAACACCAATCTCAGTATCAGTGGCAGTCAGGGTAGGATCATGGTTTGCAATTCGACGCAGAACATTTCCATCCACATGGCTTGAGGTAAGGCTCAAGGTTACACTTCCAACTGGTGTTCGCAGATCTGCGGCACGGACATACCCGGCAATCTTACCATCAATCACTTCCACATGAGCCTCTTTAGGATCACTCCATTTCCCATATTCTGATCTAACCTTCAGGGTGGCAAAATATTCACCTGCATAAGTAAATGCCCGGGCAGGGTTCCAGATATCAGAACTCCCACCTTGCTTAAAAGACCATATCCATGTATCAATATGTCCTATATCCGCATATTCAACAAAATCCGGGTGATTCCCCTCAAACTGAATGGGTGAAAAATTACCGCCAAATATACCGCCTTTATAGGGACCTCCAGGCATGGCTGTTGGCTTGCCGGCATCAATAGTAACATGAGAGGAAGCTTCACCAGTTATTACCATACCTTCCTCTGTAGTTACTGTTACCCTTACCTTGATTGAATACTGCCCATTCTTTTTCCATGCATATTCTGCTTCACCACGCTCATTTGTAGACACAGACCGATAAGAACCATCATAAACCTCCCATTGATATTGATAAGTGGCTCCCGGATAACTCATATTGTTAAACGAACATTTCAGTTTAACCGGCTTTTCCGGTCTGCCAGTGTATGGTCCCTGGGTATCTACCTTCACTGGCTCATAGATCTTCAGGTCAAACACCTGCTCTTCACTCTGGATACCATAATTTGTGACAGCCTTACACCGAATTCTCTGGTTCAGGTTGGCTGTATTAAATATGTATGAGACAGAATGGTCTGAAGTCTGTTCCTTTTCAATATTTTTCCAGTCATTATTAAAATCCCAGATGAATTTCTCAATCTTTTCGGAGGAATCCCCATTAGTTGTTGTCCCTGTAGCCTTCAGATAAACAGGCTGGTTTTTAATACCAATATATTTTTCACTATTAGCATACCATGAACTGGTTGTTTCCGGAGTATCACTGACTTTTGGAAGCTTCCAGACACGAACAGGGATTTCTATAATATCTCCAACAATTTGATTACTGCCAATTGTTTCCTTAGCTGCACAATAAAGCGTATATTCACCAAGATCAGAGAAGGCATAGCTTTTTATCGAACTCGTAGTTACATCAAAATCATTAGCAGTAAGTGCTTTTTGCTCTTCAGAGCTAAGCTTTGCCGATTTTTTCCAAAAGTATCCACCAAATATTGCATCAGGATTGAAAGGGCCTGCAGATTTATTCACCTCAAAACCCTGAGTATTATTTATTCCTATATTAACCTTGCCGTTTGTTCCAGTTCCAAGCCAAGAATAGTTGATTTTTGTTGTATCGTATACATTAGCTGAAACCTTAAAATAATATTTCCACTTAACATCATCATAGTGAATCCAGAAGGCATCCTCGAGATTACCAGTGGCAGTAGGCTCGATATACACCTCCACTGTCTCACTTTCACCACTTTTTAGTTCTCCTGATCCTTTATCCCACCTCACTATGTTTGCTTTGTCTTTGTTTCTCTCAAGCCACCACGTTGTGACCGAATCAGCGTCCCCGGTATTCTTAAGCTTGAAAGAAAACTTTTTCTGGCTATACTCTTTTGTAGTAGCATTCTTAGGGAGATAGATATTTCCAAAGCTATAATCCCAGGTAGAGGTTGTTACTTCCAATTCTCCTACTGCTCTCTCATAAGTAAGGGTTAGACTCAGGTCGTCAAAATAGCCAGAGAACGCATCACTATTGTCACCCTGATTATTGCTTGCCTTCATTTTGACTGTGATCTTTGTGGTTCCTGTTGCTACTGCCACTGTTATTGTCGCATTTTTCCATATGTAATCATTGCCGCTAACGCTCTTAAAAGATATCTCCTGTATCTCTATTTCGGTGGAATCTCTATCATCATTATCTGTGAGCCAGCCACTAAAAGTCAGCTTTACCTTATTGTCTATCGCTTCATCGACATATTTTGAAATGTCTATCTCTTGAGAAACTATACAGGTAAGTGAGTTATCTATATGGTAACCTTTGAGGCAAAATAACGCATCTCCTGAATGTGGTCTTAGAAGATAGTTATCATCTTTATCTACAACACCCCTGTAGACGTTAAAAGATGTATCAGCATCACCAGACTTTACCCAGTCATTTGTACTGTTTTCTGCCCCGGGATTTTTGATCAGGTTATCGGTTGTGAAGACCTTTGCCCCTGCCCAATCCGCCCACAGCCCCAAAATCCCCCACACAGTCAACACGATAAGCCAGTGTTTCAGTTCCACCTTTTTCAACAAACCATAATATTTTTTCAGTTGAGCAACCATTTTTTATCAACCTCCTTATATATCTTGATAGTTGCGACCTGCCAGAGGCAGAAGGTCTGCTGCCAGCAGAAGGTCTGCTGCCAGCAGAAGGTCTGCTGCCAGTGCTACCTCTGCCAGAGGCAAAAGGTTTGCTGCCAGTGCTACCTCCTTGTGGTCACTTCTGTAGAAAAAGGTGAACCAATATCGCAGGTTGAAAAAACTTGAACATCGAGTAACAAGTCTTCTCTATCACCCCTCCACACTCTTCAGCCAGTGATACAGGGTAGGCTTTGATATTCCCAATAGTTGAGCGGCAGCATGTTTCTTTTTTGTTCGTTTGAATGCAATTGCGGCAAGGGTATCCATGGTAGTATTCCAGAGAGATTTTCCATCCTCTGGATTAAAAACATCGAAAAGAGTATCGACAATGCCTTCAAAGTTGGCTGAAGATAATGTGGTTATTTCTCCGGGGATATCTTTGACATCAAGATAATCCCCTTTACCTTTGATCATCATTCTCTGAACTACATTCTCCAGCTCACGAATATTACCAGGCCAATTGGATTCCATTAGAGCGGTTAAGGCATTGGGTGTAATCCCCTTAAATGCTTTTGAAAGTCCTTGTTCATACTTGTTAATAAAATGATCCACCAACTCAGAGATATCCTCTTTTCTTTGCCTTAAAGGGGGGACATGAATAGGAAACACATTAATCCTGAAAAAGAGATCCTCCCGAAATTTCCCTTCCCTTATTTTATCTTCCAGCTTAGAATTGGTTGCGGCTATAATACGAACATTGGTTTTAATCGTAGTATTACCACCTATCCTTTCAAAGCATTGTTCCTGCAATACCCTGAGCAGCTTTACATGGAGATTCATATCAATCTCTCCAATTTCATCCAGGAACAGGCTGCCGCCATCTGCTGCTTCAAATCTGCCTATCCTTTGGGCTACAGCATCGGTAAATGCCCCTTTTTCATGGCCAAACAACTCACTTTCAATAAGATTTCCGGGAATAGCTCCGAGATTTACGGCCATAAAAACATTGTTTTTCCTCTGGCTATTATTATGGATAGCCCTGGCTACCAGTTCCTTGCCAACCCCACTCTCACCATTGATAAAAACAGGTACATTTGTTTTGGCTACATCATGGATAGATTTCCACACATCTTTTATTGCCTCACTATTGCCTATTATTGTCCCTTCATAATTTTTCATCTGTTCACGAAGATACTTGTTTTCATTTACAATTTTCATTTGTGCCAGTGCCTTATCCACTTTTATACGCAACTCATCCATGGAAAACGGTTTTGGCAGATAATCAAAGGCACCCTCTTTCATGACTTCGACCGCATTCTCGATGCTTCCATGAGCAGTCATCACAATAATATAGGAATTAGGGGATATCTTTTTTACCTTCTTAAGCAGGTTCAACCCACATTTATCATCTATATCACCATCTGGATATTGAGGCATCCGCATATCAGAGAGTATTATATCTACATGATTGTTGTTTATCAAATCAACTGCCTCTGATGCACAGGCAGCTTCAATAATCTCATACCCAGACCTTTTAAGTCCAAACCGAATACTTTTTCTTATACCGCTCTCATCATCTACAATTAATATCGTAGGCATAATATTCTCCATGTCATGGAATTCGCAATGAGTCAGTAAACGGTAGGAGCAGTCTACAAATCGTGGATTGCGAATCTGACAGCAATTCTCATTATGAAATTTTTAGCTTTCGTAGCCCATGATTCTATCCTGGTATATCTAATGCCAACATAGAATGTTGGGCTACTATTATCTT
>JASEHA010000181.1 GCA_030018795.1 bacterium | reverse complement strand
GGGTTTCCCCGCCCTGATAAAGTGTCAATGGTGGCAAAAAACTTGAACATCGAGTTATAGGAGGTCGATAGTTATGAAAAAGGGTTGTATGATTGGATTAGGTGTAGTTGGCATACTGATTCTGGTTATGGTTATGATTGGAGGCTGGGTATTTTCTTACTACAATCAAATGGTTAGTGGCAAGGAAACTGTAACCTCTAAATGGGCACAGGTAGAGAATCAACTCCAGAGAAGGGCAGACTTGATCCCAAACTTAGTCAATGCTACCAAGGGATATATGAAGCATGAGAGCCAGATATTTATTCAGATTGCTGAGGCTCGAGCAAAGCTCGCCGGAGCACAGACAATTGATGAAAAAATCAAGGCGCATACTATGATTGAGGGTGCTCTCAGCAGGCTGCTGGTAATAGTAGAAAGGTATCCTGATCTAAAAGCAAACCAGTCATTTGCACGCCTGATGGATGAATTGGCAGGAACAGAGAATAGGATTTCTGTAGAAAGAAAGCGATATAATGAGACAGTAAAGGAATATAATACGCTTATCAAAAAGATACCTGGAATGTTTTTTGCAAAGATATTTGGATTCAAGGAATCTCCCTATTTTGAGATTGAAGAAAAAGCAAAAGCAGTGCCAAAGGTGGAATTTTAGGCTGCTGTCGTGTCAAGCTTAATCTGTCGCATGCAGTAGAGACGCAAAATGTTGCGTCTCTACATTAGGAAAAGGCAGGGACAAGGGGATAGCATCCCTATCACCTGCCAGAGGAGCTTCCCTCTGCAGCTACATTATAAATTATCCGACAATTGAGGGTTGACGCAACACTGCGGTTTTGGTTGCTATGCAACACCCTCTATCGTGGCAAGTGAGTATAACACATTTTTGCTTGACAACCAGGTTATGTTATGGTATCCTAAAAGGCATAAATTGTTGTGGAGCAAATAAATGACTTTCACTATTATTCCGATTATAGCCGGGCTTATCAGTCTGGGTATAGGACTCTTTGTTTTTATAAAAGAACCGAAAAAAAAGCCTAACAGAATTTTTTTCCTCTTAGGATTATCTCTTGTTGTTTGGAATCTTGCTTCTTTAGGCGTATACTGTGCCTCAAGCGATAAGGATGCTATTCTCTGGATAAAGCTATTCTATATTGGACTGGTATTTATTCCATCCCTATTTTTCCATTTTGTTTTAACTGTACTTGATGATCACAGCCTTTTAAATAGAAGGATATACAGCCTTGGATATGGGCTTAGCTACCTATCTCTTTTATTTGCAGGTACAGGGTTTCTTGGTCAGGATATTACCTATATTGGGGATTACTATTATCCAACCCTTGGCAAGACAGGGAATATATTCTTGATTTTCATATTATCGCTTGGGGGGTATAGCTGTTACCTGCTCATTCGTAGAGGGCTGAGAGCAGTCAATCTTGTAGAAAAGCAGCAGTTGGGATATTTTTTATCAGGGGGATTGATCCTATTTGCAGGTATTGCTACCAATCTCCTTTGTTCTCTTGGGATATGGGTGTATCCCTCCGGGCATGCGGCAACAATTATCTATTCCTTTATTACCTCTTATGCGATTATAGAGCATCGTCTGATAGGGGTAGAGATTAGCGGATTAGTCTTCTATAAAAGAAAATTCCTTTATTTTCTGGCAAATACAATGCCAATAATTATTATCTTTATTCTGTCTATTGAGATTGAGAGATTGTTTCGAAAATTTACCGGGAATAATTCATCATCTTTAAGCATAGCAGTGATTATGATTGTTGCATTATGCCTTAATTGGGGACGACAGCAGCTGCAGATATTTATTAATCAATACCTGTTCAGACAAAGCTCCTGTCAATGGCATCCAATAAAGGGCATTTCCAACCAGATTGCCTCTATATTTGATAAAAATGTGTTGATGAATACCCTGCTTAATGCTGTGGCAAATCTTGTCTGCACAGATAAGGCAGCTATCCTTCTCTTAGATGGAGAAAGGCAGGAATATTTTATTGGTCTTGGACTGGGAATAAATCTGATAAAAAAAAAGACCCTGCGGTTTAAGAAGGATGAAGGACTGGTGTTGTATCTGACTGATAAAAAAAAGATACTCTTAAAGAAAGAGGTTTCAAGGTCTAAGCTGCAAAATAATTCATGGAGAGAGATAAAAAGGGACATGGAAAAGATAGAAGGCATGGCATGTATTCCCTTGCTGAATGAGAAGGAATTATCAGGGATATTAGTCCTGGGTGAAAAGTTTTCAGGAGAGGTCTATCGGGATGAAGATGTAAGGATATTATCTATTTTAGGAACAAAAGCATCTATGGCTCTTAAAAATATATGCTATTATCAAGAATGTATAAAAAATCTTACAGATATTATTTTTTCATTAATAGTTGTTTTAGAGTCAAAGGATAGATACTTTCATGATCATTCGAAACGGGTTGCCAGCTATGCATCTTCGATTGCCCAAGAACTGGGATTAGATAAGGAGGCAGTAGCGGCAGCAGGTACTGCTGGGTTTTTGCATGATTTGGGCAATATTGGGGTATCAGAACAGATACTTCAAAAAACTACACGGCTAAACAAGGGTGAATTCAGGCATGTCAAACAACATGTCATTATTGGCACAAAGATTATTGAATCCATGTGCCTTGACCTTGAGATTGTTGATGGAATACGGTATCATCATGAAAGATTAGACGGCTCAGGGTATCCATTTAATCTGTCAGGCAAGGATATTCCATTAATATCCAGAATATTAGCTGTAGTAGATGTATTTGATGCCATGGTGACAGATAGGCCATATCGAAAGGCGTTTTCTCTGGAAAATGCCCTTATTGAGTTAAGAAATAGTGGTAATGGCTCTGGCAGCGGTGGATGTGAGCTTGATTCAAAGGTGGTTGATGCCCTTATCCATGTTCTGGAAAAGGATTACTTAATCAAAAAGCGTATGAAAAAGCAAAAAGGAGGTACGAAAGAGTGTTAGAAGTAACAGATATCATGAAGATATTGCCTCATCGCTATCCGTTTCTCTTGGTGGATAGAATCATAGAGATAGAAAAGGGTAAGAAAATTGTTGGAATTAAGAATGTAAGTATAAATGAACCCTTTTTTCAGGGTCATTTTCCTGGCAAGCCAGTGATGCCAGGTGTCTTGATTATTGAAGCAATGGCACAGACTGGCGGGGTGCTGCTTCTTTCTGAAGGTGGACATGAGGGTAAGATATTTTACTTTATAGGGATTGATAAGGTAAAATTCAGAAAATCAGTTGTGCCAGGGGATCAATTAAGGTTTGAGATTGTTCCCATCCGTGTGCGGGCAAAGACAGGGTTGCTGGAGGGCAAGGCTTTTGTTGGCGATACCTTAGTGGCTGAGGCAGAGATGATGTTTATGCTGGCAGATCAGTAGATATGAGGCAATTATGAACATTCATCCAACCGCAATTATCCATCCAGAGGCACAGATTGGTAAAGGGGTTATTGTTGGACCCTTTACTGTGATTGACAAAGGGGTCAGGATTGGACAGGGAACACAGATTGGTGCCCATGTTATACTTGCCAACTGGACAATTATTGGTGCTGACTGCAAGATTCATGCTGGTGCAGTCATTGGGGATGATCCGCAGATCAAGGACTATAAACATGAGGAATCTTATTGCCTTATTGGAGACAATAATGTCATTCGTGAGTATGTAACCATCCATCGAGGCTGGCACAAAGGGGATGCGACAAGGATAGGCAATAATAATTTTCTTATGGCAAATACTCACATTGCCCATGATTGTCAGATTGGAGATAATGTGATTATGGCTAATGCTGCTACACTTGGCGGTCATGTAATAGTTGAGGATAATGCATTTATCTCTGGATTGGTTGGCATCCATCAGTTTGTCAGGATAGGCACTCTGTCTATGATTGGCGGCTGTTCAAAGGTAGTTCAGGATGTGCCGCCATATGCTCTGGCAGATGGTCATCCTGCATGTGTTTCTGGCTTGAATATAGTTGGTATGCGGCGGGCAGAGATTATCCCACAAGTACGGGGAGTATTAAAAAAGGCATATAAATTGCTGTATCACTCTGGACTCAATACCAATCAAGCACTATCAACGATAAAAAATGAACTGGAAATGACTCATGAGATAGAACACCTGGTAAGGTTTATTGAGGCAGCCAAAAGAGGGATATGTCAGATACAGTAATTACCCCTAATCCTCTACAAACTCTGCTTCTGAGTGTGGTGCTGCTATTTTCCCAAAGGATCCACATGCTGTCCATGATAATCCGCTGGCAGAGCTTTTATAAACACCTTCCTCTGTGCCTGCATACATGACACCTGAATTATTAGGATCCATGGCAAGGCAATGGACACAGGTGTTCAACAACCCTTGATTCCTTCTCTCCCAATCCTCTCCAAAATTGTAGGAGCATGAAATACCGACTAACCATGCTCCAAGATAAACAACATTGGCTGCCAGTGGATCTATGGCTATTGTCCAGACCTTTGGTTGGTTTGGCGGTTTTGTTAGTCTTTTCCATCTTTCACCGCCATCTATACTTCCAAAAATCCCATCCTGTGTGCCGACATAAAGGATTTCAGGATGTATCGGATTAATGGCAATGGCTCTGACTAACAATGATTCCAGACCAATATTCTTTCTTTCCCATTTTTCACCATCCCTGCTCTCAAATATTCCCTGCTGCCAGCCAGCAATATAAAGATGAGAATCTTTAGTTATCGCCATTGCCATTACCTGAATGTTTATTGGCAGGTTTACCCCTATCCTTGACCATGATTCTCCCCCATCACGGCTTCTGAACAATCCACCGTCACCAACACACCCGACATATATCGTTTCCGGATTGTTTGGATCAATGGAGAGTGCCTTAACCATGAGGCTGTCAAGCCCATAATTAACCTCTTCCCAGCCTGTATCCCTGTCCTTGCTCTTAAACACACCGCCGTCACCGCCAGCATAAACAATATCAGGATTTTGAGGATGAATGGCTATAGTGCTAATATTTGGATTGATTAATCCCTTTGTCATTTCACACCAAAACTTTCCTCCATCAACCGTAACATATACCCCTTGCGAGGTAGCAGCATAGACTATTTTTGAGTCAACAGGGTTTATGGCCAGGGAATAAATCCAATCAGGTGCTGACACAAGTGCCTCTTCCTTATGCTCTGCACCATGCTTTTCTTCAGCCAATGGTTTTTCCTCATGTTTTTTGGCACAACCTATTAATAATAATACGCTGATACATGCAACAAAAAAACATAATTTTTTCATGATTTCAATAACTCCATGATTTCTAACCGGTTATAGGATTGTTACTGTAAGCTGAAGGGAAGAGGCAAGGAAGCAGAGAAGGCAGGGAATCATTTTGCATCTTATCCCTTTTAACATCCAATTTTCCTAATAACCTTTTCTAAAACCAAAGGCACTATATCATATATTTTATTATTTGTCAAACATTTTTACATGATCTTTTGAATATTCGATAAAGCAAAATTCAAATCACACAATCGTCATAGAATTGCCCAAA
>JASEHA010000180.1 GCA_030018795.1 bacterium | reverse complement strand
CCTTCAGCTTATCCCTTAGCTGCCAGACAAGCCATAAACAAACAAATGGTATCAGAAATCCATGAGAATAATTCGAATCATCCTCCATAAACAAAGATACCATCCAGCAAAAAGCAGGGAAATAAATTCCTGCCAAAGCCACACCCATTAAGACTATCTTGATTATTTGTTCTTTCTTAATCATTTAATATTTTTTCCATTTCTTCCTTTTTCTCAAAACCAGGATAAGCTTTCAAAACATTCTCAAGCATCTTTTTCGATTCATCTTTCTTTCCCATAGAGCAATAACTTACTCCCAGATGATATTGAATAAATGGATTATTAGCATTAAGCTCATTTGCTTTCTCAAGTATTTCAACAGCATTTTTATAATCTTTATTCTTATAATAAACCCATCCCAATGTATCCATAACTTCAGGACGATTTGGGAACAATTTATTTGCTTTTTCAGCTAATTTTAATGCATTCTTTAAATCCTTTCCTTGTTCAGCCAGCAGATATGCCAAATTATTACATGCTAAAACAAAATCTGGATTAATAGAAACCACCATTTGATATTTTTCTATTGCTTTGTCATACATCTTTTGACTTTCAAATACAGTACCTAATTTATAATGCACCATACCCAATCGCGGCTCAATCTTTAATGCCTCCTGATAATATTTTATTGCCTTTTGATAATCTTTTTGATTGGCATATACATCTCCTAAATGCTCATATGCTAATGGATATCTGGAATTAATCTTTAGAGATTTCGAGAACCACTCTACTGCTTTTTCTGTTTCACCGCGACTTAATAAAGCCATTCCCATTAAATCATAAAGAGCAACATTTGTCTTATCAATAGCCAAACAAACACTTATCTCTTCTATTGCCCTGTCATAGTCAGCATTTTTCATATAAATACCAATATTTTTAATTCGTGGATCTATATTCTTTGGTTCAAGTCTTATTACCTCCTTATATTCTCTTATAGCCTTATCCTTTTCTCCCTGACCATAATATACCCCTGCCAGATTATAATGTGCAGTTGCAAGGGATGGATCAATCTCTATAGCTTGCTGAAGATAGGTAGATGCCTTTTTAATATCACCCAACTCAATACAAATATTTCCCAGCACATTGTAAACCACTGCATGATTGGGATTAATTTTTAATGCTTTAGAGCATGCTTCTTTGGCAGAATCATAATCCTTTTTAAGCATATTTATCTGTGATAAAAGTATCCATGCATCAATACAATCTGGCTTAATCTTTACCAACTCTTCAATTGTTGCTTTTGCCTTTTCAATCATATTATTCTGTAGATAGGTCTTAGCCAGATCAAGATAAGCTTCTGGAGATTGTGGTTGTTGAGTTACCTCTTTTTGTGCTTTTTCAACAGCTTTCATCTGAACAGCTTTTGCCTGCATTCCTGCATTTTTTGTTTGTGGCATAGCTGTTACATTTTTATTACACCCTGCTGGAGCTTGTGAGATTAAAAACACCAATATTAATATTAATTTAACAAACATGACTTCTCCTCTTTCTTTTTTTTGAGAATAAACACCTTATATCACTTTGCTATATTCCATGCAAGAATCTCTATCATTCTGGAATCAACCTTATTTCCTCCAGACCCACTATAAGCTGGCTTAATAATCGAGTTCGTTGCCTTTCCACCACGTTTCAATGGATCTTCCTGCAACAAAACACTATCATAGCCGCCATAAGCACCATTTAATTGCTTATTTGCCCACTGATTAGCCCATGTAACCCCTTCTTTTCCTCCAATTGCCCCTCTTATGGCAAAATCACCCTGTAAAAGAACCTGCTTTTTAGAAGAAATAAATCCTCTAAATCTTGAAACACCTTCTTCCTTATTTCCATACTGATTACTAATAATAACATTATTACTACTTAAGATATCGAGCACTCCTACCTCATCACTCCAGAGAGGTTCTCCATTTTCTTGAGGAGAACCAGGGACAGGATTTCCATTTTTGTCCCGCCATACACACCCCAACAACCCTCCAGTAGCTCCATATTGACCATAAACATTATACTCTCCACCTTGCTTCATGCTTGGATATTGAACCCCAAGCTTATAATCAGCAAGGGTTTGATTGTTACCCTTAAGAATTCCTTCAATAAGCTTCGGTCCTCCTACAGAATGGATCTCTGCCCTAATATCCACGCCTACATTAAGTATTGCATCACTTGAATTCCCATACGCTGCATTTCCTTCGCTTGTAAAAGCCCCTTCGCTGACAATAATTCCATGCACTCCATTTTCCACAAATATTTTTTCACTATAAGTTGTTCCACCATGCCGAAACCCTTTTCCTGGTGGAATATAAATAATAACAGCTCCATCAGCCTTACCTTTATTTCCATCTTTATACACAGATCGTCCACCACCAGAGGTCATAGAAGAATTTGCACCTGCTAAATACATCTGTTCATACTTGGGTTGATAATAAGTTCCTTTATCCATCCATACCCCTGATGCTACTAATTCTGCAGCTGTATAGTCAGCAGTGCTTCCACCATCTTTTCCTTTAGTAAGGACATCAAAATCAAGGTCTAAAAAGTCCATATCCACATCATCTTGTATCGTTAATTTATTATTATTAACCAATTTTGTCCATGACGTATCATCAGCCATATTGATATTTACGCCTTTATTCTTTTTTAATACAATGTTTGAATCCGGACTCCAGCCAATTCTGCTGCTGCTTATTCGTGTAGAATAATCAGGATTCTCATCGCTTCGGTGTATAAAATTTCGCTCTGTATATATATCTGCCGGAACGCTTTGCCCATCCTTCATCGCTGATACATGAACATATCCACTCTTATAATAATCAACATTATCCTCACTTGGTCTATCCCCAATATAAATAGCAGGCACATCAACCGTTCCCGGTACATTTCTTCCCAATCTAATCAATATCTCCGTTCTCTTTATCTGTTTAGCACTTCCTTTATCAGATAAAGCAAACCGTGTTGCTCCAGAACTACAAATCAACCACTCCTCTACTTTTTTAGTATTTGGATCATCCTTTTTCACCATCTTTACTGCATATATTTGAGAGGCTTGATATTCCTTTGGTCTATCTGCTACCTTATCTTCAATCAGCTTAACCCCATAATCTGCATATTTATATCGTTCATTCCCATAATTTTTAACAAAATTATCATAATCACCCCACAACAAGACACTGTCTGTTGATGTAGCAGGAACCCATTGAGGACTTGAATCTAACATTTTTTGTACATACCAAACTGCCCTTTCTGCTCCTCCCTCAGATATTTCAAATGAAACAAACCCTGCCCAATTTTGCCGAGAATAATTAGCCACATTCCTGCTAGAAGTAAAAAATGCTATAGATATAAAAAGTAAAAAAACAGTAACAAATATCGCTACGATTAAAGCCATTCCCTTTTCTTTTTTCATTGGACACCCTCTTTCCTATACTGTTCAACTGTAAATTGAATCTTGCTTGTATAGGTGAAAATTTTTACTTTGTTTTGCATGCAGCTTCTTACAGATTTTTCAGGATTAAGGAAAGGATTCAAGATTTTGAACCCCTATAATCGTTCCTTGTTGTTGCCAAATTATCCCATATCTGGATAAGTCGAGACACATTGAAACTCTTACTATATTTATAAATATAACACAAATTTTTGCATCTGTCAAGAAAAACATTTCAACCTATGTAATGCGTCAGTTATCAGGGAGGAAAGGATTGTATTTAGCGGAATTTTAGATTTCGGGAAAAGAAGATAACTCCTTTGACAAATGAAATTTGGGTTCAAGGAAATTTCCCTTCCTAAAATCCCCCATTTCACTGATGCATTACCAACCTATCAGGGCAAACGCATCTAAATCCCACGCACAAATGCGGTATGCGTCATCAAAAAGGGTTCTCTTGTATCCCTTCTACGGGCATTATATCATTCATTTGGAGTCATCGACCATATCGATGCATGCAGTGTCATGGACATTGCACTTTATGCACCTCGCAATTTCTACACTAATTAAAAAACAAGTTCTTCCCTTTCTATAAAAGCCCTTTCCCATAATTCCAGCATCAACAAACACCAAAATTGAGAAGAAAAATCTTTTATTCCTTTTTGATGATCTTCCCACATCATTCGAACATAATAAGGATTAAAATATCCTCGTTGAGATGCTCTGGGTGAAAATAAGATTTCTTCCATCATGGTCTTCAGCTCTTTTTTAAACCACATACTAATAGGAACTGAAAACCCTTTTTTTTTCCTTTTCAATATTTCTTGGGGAAGTATTCCTTCCATACTTCTCTTGAGAATATACTTCAATATGCCATTATGCAACCTTAAGTTTGAAGGAATGCTGCCTACAAACTCAATCAATTTATGATCAAGAAAAGGAGCCCTTACCTCCAGAGATACTGCCATACTCATTCGATCAACCTTTACCAATATATCATCAGGCAGATATGTTTTAGCATCAATATATTGAGCTCTAGAAAGTGTATCCCATCCTTTCGAGCGTTTCAAGTAAGGTTCCAGCACAGAAAAAGAATCATAACCAGTTATTTTTGATATAAATTCCTGGCTATATATCTTCTGTTGTATTTCAGGCATACCCGTAGATCTGCTTAACATAAATGCCTCTTCGAATGAAGAACATACGTTGCTTAAATAGCTCTTTGCTGGTAAAAAATCAGGATAATGATTCAAAAGAGGACGAAGGCTTCTTTTTATAAAGGTTGGGATTATGTTTCGTACCCTATCCTCAAAGATATCATCATAATAAGAGGTATACCCTGCAAAGAATTCATCTCCTCCGTCTCCAGACAGAGCTACGGTCACTCTTTTCTTAGCTGCTTGAGAAACATAGTAGGTAGGAATAGCCGAGGAGTCAGCAAATGGTTCATCAAAATGATGGATTAGCTTAGGTAGTATCTCCATACTATCTGGTCTAACTATATCTTCATAATGGCTTGTCTTAAAAAGAGTAGCTATAATTTGGGCAAAATTCAATTCATTAAACGCATCCTCTTCAAAACCAATAGAAGAAGTAATAACAGGTTCCTGACAGAGTTGAGACATTAGTGCTACTACACAGCTTGAATCGATCCCTCCACTTAAAAAAGCTCCTAATGGAACTTCACTCATTAGCCTGCATTTTACAGAATCCCTTAATAAAGGAATCAACTTATTTATATAATATTCTTCTTTTTGTATTAATCCTTGCGAATTTGAGAAATTAAAATCCCAATATTCTCGAACAAAAAATTTATCCGGAGTACAAACAAGAATGTGTCCAGGAGGAAGCTTAAAAATTCCCTTAAAAATTGTCTTTGGGGCTGGTATGCATAAAAAGGTAAGGAAATCATTTATAGCCTCATAATTTATTTCTCTTTTTACCTCTTTGTCCTGCAAGATTGACTTTATTTCCGAACCAAAAAGAAGTCTGCCATTTTCTATCAGATAATGAAGTGGTTTTTTCCCCAATCTATCTCTCGCAAGAATAAGTTTTTTTTCTTTCTCATCCCAGAGTCCAACAGCAAACATTCCTCT
>JASEHA010000017.1 GCA_030018795.1 bacterium | reverse complement strand
AACCTATTGTTTGTCTTAGGCATTTTAGATTGTAGGCACTTGCCGATTTCAGGTTGAATTGTTTGGTTCAAAAGCAAGGGGTGATGGGGATAAGGAATCAGATATTGATATTTTAGTGGTAGTCAGTAAGGAAGATAATGAATTTCATGACCAGTTATGTGAGATAATAACGGATATGTGTATTAAATGTAATGTCCTGATTTCACCAGTGGTTTTTGAAAAAGAGGAGTTTTGTCTATACAAAAGGGTGAGGGCACCAATTCTTCTTAATATTGAAAAAGAGGGGATTGTTTTATGGAAGATGAATTGAAGACAGCAATTCTCATTTTAACCACAGAGAACACAAAGAATTTTCACAAAGGACACAAAGGTAAATACTTATGGGTCCATTAATTAATATATAGAGTCATTTACAAAAGAGCACCAGTATACCAGTCACCAGAGCACCAGAACAAAAGGGCAGCAGATGCCAGTGCACCAGAGTATTAGTCGAATTCTTTACTGGTGCTCTGGTGCTCTCTGTGGTTAAGATTATGATTGCATATATTACGGTTTTTTTTAAGATAATAAGGTATTAACACTCTCTCCTAACCCCTTCCATAAAGGGAGGGGGAATTAAGGAAGAGATTCCTATTGGCTGAAATCAGGGGCAGATGTATTGCCCATACAAATTATGACAGACTTTTTCCATCAGGCGGTTGATGGTTTATAAAAAATTCTTTACGGGGGTAAAGCTATGAGTTTAAGTTATAAAAATTATTCCAGATTATTAGTAACAACCTTGATGTTGATTGGGTTGGTGGGAGGGTTTGTGGGTCAGGCATATGCTGACTGGTATAATTCTTCCTGGTCCAAACGCAAACCAGTAACTATTACTGGCTCAACTATAGGAGCAGTGACTGATTATGCCTGTATGGTGACGGTTGCTTATGACTCGGATATGCAAACAGACTTTGATGATATTCGCTTTACCTCATCAAATGGGACGACCAGCCTTGCTCACTGGCGAGGGACATATACTGCCTCTGGGACAGGCACTTTCTGGGTAAAGATCCCTTCTATCCCTGCCTCACCAGGCACAATAACTGTTTATGTGTATTATGGAAATACTTTAGCCTCTTCTGCCTCTAATGGCGATAATACCTTTGTGTTTTTTGATGATTTTGAGAGTGGAAATCTGAGTAAGTGGACGGTAGACTCAGGGAATGTGACTGCTTCAACCGCTCAAAAGAAGAGTGGAAATTATGGTATGAAAATTACACGTAGTGGACACAATGCAAAGGTGTATCGTTCTCAACCATTTCCCTTTGAACAACTTATGGTGGAATATTGCTGGCGTAAGGATACGAGTGGATATGAGTATTATATCGAATGGCATGAGGATACCATTGGTGCTTCTATGGGTAGCGATTCGCTAACTCATATCCGCTTTGACAATGATAACCCCAGGATGCAATACCATGATGGTAGTTGGAACACGTTCAAAGATAATACTGCATTGAACACATGGTATCACATGGAGGAAATTTACAATCCTACCACTACCAGGCTGAGAATAAAGGTGGATGGGGCACAACTTGTAGATGATAGCAACGGTTTTATGAGGACCCCTAACAACAGTTGGGATTTCTTGGCCTTTCATGCTGACTATTCTAACGGAAGCGGTTATATAGATGATATAATCGTGCGCAAATATGTCGACTCTGAACCAACTGCAGGGACACCCGGCACAGAAGAGTCAGCTCCTGCTACTCACTTTGAATTTTTGACAATTGGTACTCAGACAGCGGGTGCAACCTTTAGTGTAACTGTCAGAGCAGTGAATGGTATCGGTGCAACGGTAACTACATATACAGGGACAGCCACCCTTTCTGCCAGTAAAGGGAATATCAGCCTCACCCAGACCGGGGTATTTACCGATGGTGTCTGGACAGGGGGGATAGCTCTAACCAAAGCCTTTTCACAGATGAGGGTAATGGTTGCTGATAATGTTGATTCAACTAAGAAGGGCACCAGCAATACCTTTGTGGTTACTCCATCCAGCCAAAAGGCAATCAAGATGAACCCGCAGATTGAAGGGTTGCTGGATGATTTTCTCCAGACTGTTCCGGGCAAGTCGCATGTAATTACTCCTCAGGTTTGTGACCCTTATGGTAATTTGACAGGCAATCCTATTCCGGGTACGGCTACATGGACACTTGAACCTGGGGATATCGGCACCCTTTCTGCTACCACCGGCTCTTCAGTAATCTTTACTGCTAATCCTTTAATTTCTACCCGTATGATAGGCTACATCGTTTGCCGGTTTAATCCAAGCGGCACGATAACGATTACTGTTGATGATAATGCCCCTACGGTTGATGGCGAGGGCATGGCTCCTGATACCATGATTCCAGGGATTACTGATATAGATGATCTACTCAAGGTTATTATCTCTGGCTCAAGCACGAATACTGGAACCATTACATGGGAAATGCTTGACCTGAAGTTTACCCGTGATGGAAGTGCTACCTTGACTACAGGGCAGTTTCAGGCACTTTTCAACAATATCTTCTTTTATCTTGACACTGGTGATGGTATATTCTCCACCTCTGATGCAAGGATAGCTACCTTCTCTGCTGCCTCAATTACCTTAGATAATGGGGTGGCAACCTTTAACCTGCTGCCTACTACTGATTTTCAGGTAGTATCACCCGGGACAAAGACATACTTTATTGTGGGTGCGATTAAATCAGGTGCTCAACTGCAGATCACTAATCCGCGAAACTTTGTTGTTACTATGGATGTCAATGGCACGCAAGGTTCGCAGACAACTTTGAGAAACAAGGTGGTTTGGGGGACAAACTCATCGACAACGGTCAATTATTCCCCTCCGATTGAATTGGTAAATTCGCATGGCACATATACCCTGTGTGTCTCAAATTTACCTGCTGTAACTGTATATAATACAGCTCCTTCCTCTCTTAAGGATAACCAGCAGGATGACTTTTTCAGGATTTTTATAGAAGGTAGAGAAAGTACTGGTGGTGCTGATCAGGAGTTTAGCTATCTGAAGATCAGGTTTACGGATTCATCTTCTGGCTTGCCACTGGCAACATCTTCGGTGCAGGGGCTTTTTGATAATATAAAGCTTTACAAGGATACTGGCAATAACCAGTTTGATGCTGGGACAGATACCTGTGTAGGGACGCTGACCTCTGCTGACTTTGTTGTAGACACTAATGGTATCCTGACCATGAACCTTATTGATGGCTTAGAGGGCTTGAGATTGCTGGCAGATGGAACATATACCTATTTTGCGGTTGCAACCATGAAGAACACAGCCAGCGGGCAGACACCAGCTACATTTAAGGCAAACATAAATGCTGGCACAAGCTCAAACTATGTGGGCATTGAGGATAGGGATTATGATGTGTTGGTTGGTGTTGCCAGCGGCAATTCATCAACCGCTACTGTCTCACCTATACCAGTTGATGCCAGTATAAATGTTTTTGATACTGCCCCAGTATCTATTTCAGACGAGGACGAGGATGATATCTTAAAGATAACTGTGATTAATAATGGTGCTGCTGGTGCGGGTGCGATTGAATTGGCCAACTATCTGAAGGTAAAGCTTACCAGGGACAGCGGCGGGACAAATACCTTAAGCACTGCAGATGCTCAAGCCTTATTCTCGTACATCTCTGTTTATCGAGATAATGGTGATGGGGTTTTTGATTCAATCGGGGATTTGCTTGTCGGCACATATACACCGGATCTGATTGCTGGGGTTCAGCAGATTAGCTTTGTGGATAATGCCTCTACGGCAACTATTAATTCGGCTACAACGGCAACCTTCTTTGTTGCTGTTAAAACTATGCCAAATGCCTCTTCCTATGGAACGAATACATTTGTAGCTATTATTGATGCGGATGTTGATGCGGCTGTGAGGGATAGTGATAATAATGCAGTTGTATCCCATAATAGCACTGCCCCTGTTTATTCTTCTCAGGTTACCTGTGTGGTCAAAAAGCCTGATGTGGATATAACCAATGTTGCCGGAAATACTATAGCTGAAGGTTCAAAGGGTGCATTACTCAAGATAGTAGTTATGAATAATGGAGCAGTCGCAATTGAGATGGCAATGCTTACGGTAAAGATGACCACTGATGGGACTGCTCCGCTTGGAACGGATGCGGCTAAGGCATTATTTAATAATATGTATGTTTACCTTGATAATAATGGGGATGGGATATATGGAACGGCTGCTGATACCATAGCTGTGGCGACAATAACCAACAGCAGCATCTCTATTGACCCTAATGGCTCTATGACCATTGTCTTTACAGATAATGATTCCAATGTTTGGATAGCTGATAATGGAAGTAAAACGTATTTCTTTGTTGTTGATATCAAGGGGACGGCAAGTGCGGCTGCTTCACGGACATTTGCTGCAGCCATTCATGAGCAATGGTATCTCAATATCCGTGATGCCTCAAGCAATATTCCTATTGAGTCATCTTCTGGCGGGACAGTTACCTCGTCTGTTGTTACTGTTGTTCCTCCAAACCCAACGGTTAGTGTAACAGATGTCTCCCCTGTGCCGGCAAACATGACTGAATTGGAGACTGAGGATGTATTGAGAATACAGATTACACATAATGGGGTTGCAGGCTCAAATAATATTGAGATGGCTACACTAACCATGACGCTGAAAAACAGTAGTGGAGCAACATTGACAGCGGGTCAGGCAGCAAGCCTTATCAGCACGATTACAGTTTATTATAGCCTGGATGCAATCTTTGATGCTGAGGATGTGCTGGTTGGCAGTACCACCAATATTACTGGCACACCATCTGTTGCCTTTGTTGATGGCTCATCAACCGTAGGTATCTCGCCTGGCTCAAGCAAGTACTATTTTGCAGTGGTGCGGATTAAATCAGGGGCAGCAGCAGCATCGCCCAATAGCTTTGCGATAGTGATTGATGGCGATACAGATGTTGTTATTGAGGATGCAAGCAATGATGTAGATATGCCTGTGAATGCAGTTGCACCAACAATATCAGCAGTGATTACAGCTCAAGAGGTGCCGTCTAATCCCAATGTTTTGGTTGAGAATTCGGTTGTATCGTCTCCATGGAATGATGGCTCTGTTGATGATGTCCTGCTATTCAGGCTGGGGCATACTGGTGATGCATTG
The DNA here is from genome assembly GCA_030018795.1 of bacterium. Lineage (GTDB taxonomy): Bacteria > UBA9089 > CG2-30-40-21 > CG2-30-40-21 > CG2-30-40-21 > CG2-30-40-21. The sequence goes on along the minus strand of JASEHA010000017.1, from coordinate 12,032 downwards.
GATGCGGCAATTGAGATGTCGCAAATAGTGGTTAAGTGGAATAGCGGGGCAGGGGTGGTGCTTGAAACTGCTCAAGCTAAAAACCTTTTTGAATATATCCGGGTCTACCTTGATAATGGCAATGGTGGCTATGATGAGGCAGATACTATGGTGGCTAATATTCCTCAGGGGAGCATTACCTTAAATAACGGGACAATGGCGATTGCCTTTACAGATGGAGATGCTAATGCTCAGGTTCTGCAGTCAGCAGGCACAAGGACATATATTCTGGTGGTTAAGCTAACCCCTGATGCTCATAGTCAGTCACCTGGCAGCTTTACTGCAACAATTGATGGTGCTCAAACCACGATAGAGGATGCCAATACAGACAATGTGCTCTCATTGGGTGCGACCTCGATAGCTACCTCAACAGCTGTTTCGGCTGCTAAGGCTGATCCAACAGTGGTTGTTACCAGCACTGCCCCTGGGACAACAACAGCAGATACTGCTTATGGGCATATAAAAAATAACCAGACAGATGACCTGCTGCGAATAAGGGTAAGCCATAATAGTGTGCCAGAAGGAACAGGCATTGTTTTTGCTACGGTTACGGTTAGTTTTACGAATGGGACAGCAACATTAACAGATGCTGAGGCAAGAAATCTTTTTGGGACAGTAAGCGTTTATTATGATAATGATGATGATTGTATCTTTAGCACGGCAAGCGATACCTTGATAGCCACGGTTACAGGGACAGGTATTGGCTCTTTGACGCTCATCAACCTGCCAAATAATGCAAACACACAGATTGCCACAGGCACAAGCAAGTATTACTTTTTGGCGGTCAGCCTTAAGGGCACAGCCTCTACTGCGGCTAATACCCTGTTTAATGCAGTGATTGATGGTGATCAATGCACAGTAAAAAGACAGGATACCATGTCTGCCTATTCCATCCAAGGGACATCTCCAGCCACATCAACACCTGTCACCCGAGCAGTGATGAACAACCCTGCCCTTGATGCGGATAATTGCAGCCCTTCACCTACAACCATGACCGATGGTGAAAAGGAGGATATTCTTAAGATAAAGATAACCCATGGTGAGACCAATGCCAGCCTTGCCGCTATCAGGGTGGCGACAATGACGGTGCGGTTTAAGGATAGCAATGGGAATTTGCTTACTGATGCACAGGCACAGAGCCTTTTTGGTGCTGTTCAGCTTTATCTGGATACCTCTAATGATGGGCTATGGGGCTCAAGCACGGATACAAGTATGGTTGGCAGTGCCAGCACAATTGGCAGCATAACCAATATCTCTGTTGCCCCATCAACCACTATCCCGGCTAATGGCTCACAAACCTATTTCCTGACTGTGCAGCTGAAAACTAACGCATCTGCAAGCAGCCCTGACAGTTTTTATGCTGAACTTATTGAGGATATGGATGTAAGGATATTGGATGAGACTAATTTAACGGGTTTGAATATAAATAGGACTACAGGGACAGTAACCTCAAGCGTAATAACCATTCAGGGGAGTATCCCTGCTGCTGCAGTAACAGTAACCAATACCGTTCCAACTGACCCATACCAGATTGAGGACTGTGAGATAAACGATTTATTGAAGCTTACTGTAACCCACAATGGCAATGGTGATGATGCCTCAATGTGGCTTAATCAGATTCGTTTAAGGTGGACAGACTGGACAAATCCCCTGACTACAGCCTCAGCTGCAGCTTTATTTGGCAGTGTCTCTGTGTATCTTGATACCGCAAATGGCATCTTTGATGAGACTGAGGATACATTTATTGCTACAAGCACTATTTCTTTAATCAATGGTTCTATGACCATCAGCCTTAATAAAACAGCTGGGACAACCATTGCTACAGCTACAACCAGGAATTATTTCATTGTTGTCCGTATGAAACAGGATGCCAGCACAGCAAGCATCAGAACCTTTGATGTTGCTATAGATGCTGACCAGGATGTGGTGCTCAAGGATACCAACCTTGAGGAATTGGCCACGGTTACGGTTGCCTCAACAGGAATGGCTGATTCTTATAATTTGCGGGCAGTGCCGCGTGATCCAGAGGTAATAATCGTTGATACTGCCCCTTATCGATATGCTGGTGCACCATATCCCTCAATAACCGAAGAAGAGACTGAGGATGTTTTGCGAATTGATATTGTTAACCGTGGGCTGGTTTCTTCGGCTGATTCGATTAGATTTGCTACCCTGACACTTAAGTGGGGAGACCCCTTAGACGGTATCCTTACCGGGACAGAGGCAGATGCTATCTTTGATGGGACGATAAGGATATATTATGATAACGGCGATGATAACTATAATGGTGGGGATATTCTTCTTTGTTCAATTGCTACCTCTACCTTTACCTCTAACGGAACAGTTACAATTAATATCCCCTCCGGAACACAGACTATTATCCCACCAATGACTACCTATACATACCTTGTTGTTGTTACAGCCGAACCTGATGCCAACAACCAGATACCGCATACATTTACGGTTTCATGCAGCGAGTCATATTCTGCCGGGCAGGTGATGGTTTGTAATGCTAAGGATAATATCAGGCTGCAAACACTTGGTAGCGATACAATAACCACCGCATCACCAGGTATTGTTATTGAGCAGAAAAATCCAGATCTCAAGGGTGATATTATTGCTACTTTGACAACGATTCTTTCGGTAACACCAGACGGAGTAGAAAACAGGATTGAGGATGGACAGGAAAAGGCTTTGCTTAAGTTTGATATGGTTCATCTGGGAACATCAACGGATCCGGCAATAGAGATAGGCTATGTTCGGGTTAAATTTACGGCTGATGGCACGAACGCTTTGACTGATGCTGAGGCTGATTTTATGTTTGACTCCTGGCGGATTTATCGGGATAATGGGGATGGTGTGTTTGGTGCTGGCGACAATGCTAGTGGGCTTGAAAGCGATATTAATCTTGTAAACGGTCTGGGGACAATTACCTGTTATGACAACAATCAGTATTCACAGGTTTCTTATGCTCAAGGAACAGGGACATTCTTTATCGTGGTGAAATTAACCGATCATGCCTCAGGTGGACAGGGTCCCTCCCAGACAGGAATACGCGACTTTGCTATGTCTGTCTATGATGGGGATATTGGCAGCAGCACACCAACAGGGACCGGGTTCTGGATTCAGGATGCTAATACAGATTGGTATGTGCCGGTAGTTAATCCAGAAGCAACAGCTACCTCTAATGTTGCCAAAGCTATCCCGGTTAATCCGCAGGTTACGGTAACAGATACTGCACCAATACTGCCTACCCTTAGCTATTCAAGTATTAGTGATAATGAGGAAGAGGATCTTTTGAAGATTAATGTCAGACATGTGAGCACAGATAATCAGGCAGGCGATATCAGGTTTGGCAGCCTGACCCTGACCATTACAGATGGGACGAATACGCTTACCTTAAGCCAGGCACAGGCATTATTTGGGACATTCAGCTTATATAAAGACAATTGGGATGGGGTATTCATCGTTGGCTCTGAGACATTGGCTGGCAGCTTGACTGGCGGGGCAATTAGCGGAACCCCAACCATCAGGCTTACTCAGGCAGGAACAATCACCTCAGGCAGCACTTCAGTCTATTTCTTTGCTGTAACCATGAAATCTGATGCTCATACCAAAAACCCTCGCAGCTTTAAGGCAATCATTGATACTGATGCCAATCCTGAGGTTGAGGATAAACGGGATAATATCAAGCTTTATCTTGTTGATAGCGGTATTGGGTCATCTACCTTGGCTTATGCTGAGGAGATACCGGCTGGGTTTGGCAGCATTACTGTTACCCCAACATCACCCCAATGGCTCAAGGATACATATCAGGATGACTTGCTGGCTGTCAATGTGCAAAACATAGGCAATGATACTGAGGCTATCATTGAGCTGGCACAATTGAAGGTAAAGTTTACAGATGCTGCCGGGAATTTGTGGACAACAAGCGATGTGCAGAATGTGTTTGATAACCTGTATATTGTGCGGGACAATGGGAATGGTGTGTATAATCAGGTTGAGGATACTCAGGTTATTGCTGCGGTTGATGGTCAGGCAGCTACCCTGGCCAGCGGCTATCTTACCTTTAACTTTACAGATGAGGATCCGAGATGCTGGACGCATTATGCCTCCAGCAGCACCTTTTTTGTGGTAGCTGACTTGCTTGATACAGCCAGTGGCCGTGGAACCCGCAGCTTCAGGGCAAGTGTCAACATCAGCCCATCTGCAACTGGTGGTGATGTCAGGCTTGAGGATGCCAATACTGACCTTGAGGTATCGCTTGGCACAACAGCAAACTCTGGCACATCCAGTGTTACCAAGGCAATACCGATTGATCCATCAGGGGCAGTAACAAGTACCGCTCCAGTAACCATCAAAAACAGCGGGCAGGATGATTTGATGAGGCTTACGGTGACTAATAATGGTGTCAGTGGTGCTGGCTCAGTGACGATTACCTTTCTGCGGCTGAGATTTACCAATGGTAGTGGTGCCCCATTGAGTAGTGCGGAGGCTGAGGCGATATTTGAGGATGTGTATCTGTGCTATAGCAGTGATGAGACATATGATGCCGGGGATACTGTGGTTGGAACGCAGAATAACATGGCTGGCTGGTTGAGTGCAGGCTATGGCACCATCACCCTTGCTGGCTCAACGTCAACTAATTGTATCATTCCGGCAAATAGTTCAAAGATATACTTTGTGGTTGTTCATCAAAAGGATACAGCTTCAGGACAGGGGACGCGTACCTTTGCAGTAACCATTGACCCTGATAGTGATTTAAGTGTGTGCGATCGAAATGAAGTGCCGCAATTGACCATGAATTCAACGGCACCGGCAACATCAACCACAACCACAGCTATCCCGGTTGACCCCACGGTTAATGTCTACAATACTGCTACTGGGACAACGACCATGAAGGATGGGACAATTGACGATATCCTGCGGATAGAGGTAATTCATAACGGTGCAGCTGGTGCTGGTGCCATTGAGTTTGCCACACTTACGGTGCACTTTAGCCATGGTGGCAGTATTGGTGCTGCCATTGGGACATTGAGCGTGTATTATGATGCAAATGGTAATGGCTATGATGGCGGTGATACACTTGTTCAGCAGACAACATCAGTGGTAACTGATACAACCATAGCCTTTACCACCCCACCTGAGATTGCCCCGGGTACTACTTGCAACTATTATGTGGTGGTATCTATCAGGCAAACAGCAAGCGGCGGCTCATGCGACTATTTCTCAGCAAGCGTGGGCACGGCTAATGTGGGTATTCGGGATGCAGCAGCTGATATTTCGCTCTCCTTAAATGCAGCAAGTAATGGCTCATCCAGCACTCAGCAGTATGTGATTGCAGTTGAGCCGACAATTACTGTGACCAATACCGCACCGTTGACTATTATTGATGGACAGGATGATGATGTGCTTATGGTCAAGGTGGTAAATAATGGCGTCTCTGGTGCTGGCGGGGTTGAGTTTGGGACAATTACGCTGCGATTTGCTTCACTGACAGATGCAGAGGCACAAGGGTTGTTTGGTTCTATCAGCGTTTATTATAGTAACGATGATACGTATGGAAACGATTCAGCGGTTGGACAGACAACAAGCATTGCCAGTGTAACAACAATTTCAGTGACAGATACTGCGACTCCGGCAGCCGGCACAAGAACATATTTTGTGGTGCCAAGGCTGAAAATGGATGCCAGCGGTAGGACCACTCGCAAGTTTGCGGCAACAGTTAATGCCACCATAACAACTACAGGCGATATTAAGCTTAAGGATGCCTCTACAGATATTCCATTATTCATGGCAAGTGCCCCTGGAATCGTAACATCAGGCACAGTTACCGCGATCCCTGTAAATCCGAGCGTAGTCCTGACAGATATAACCTGGCGCACTGACCCAAGGTATCCGGAAGAGAGTAGTCCTGAACCTCCTATAAGGATGTCTGAGGGTGAGCAGGATGCTGTTATGAAGATTGATGTTGTCAATAATGGTGTAAGTGGTGCCGCAGCGATTGAATTTGCCACCATGACCGTCTGGTGGGGTAGTCAGACTGATACTGCTTTGAGTATTGATGTGCTTAAGGCAATGTTTGGGACGATTAGTATCTACCGGGATGCAGATGGTAACGGTATATTTACCGTTGGTTCAGATACGCTTGTGCTGGCAATGGCTTCATCTACCTTCACCTTGAGTAATGGCACAATGACCATTGGTTTGCCTGATGGTATAGCTGCTACTGAGATTGTTGCTGGAGCCACAGCGACATTTTTCCTTGTGCCGCATATTACCGGGACATCTACGGTACGGCAGTTTGTGGCAAGGGCTGGGGGTGATACCTCTTTGTGGGTGATTGAGGATAAGACAGAGGATATTTCGCTTAGCATAAATCCAATTACTGCAACAACAACTGCCTCAGTCATAATTCAAAGGATTCCTCCTCCGCCAAGGATGATAGTCTCTTCGACTATGGGCACATCAGCGACAAATATCCCTGTCCGGGATACAGGACAAAGTGCTATTCTTCAGTTTACCCTTTCTCATACTGGTGATAGCAGTTATGCCTCTATAGAGATAGCCAGACTATGGGTGAAGTTTATGGATGCCAGTTATGGCTCTATGACCCTTGCTAAGGCACAAGAATTGTTTGACGAGGTAGCTATTTATCATGATAAAACAGGCAATGGGTGGGACACAGGTGATGAGAGGGGTCCAACTATTAGTAATAGTGATTTATCTACTTATATGAATGATGGTGAGATGAGGTTTAGCTTTGCCGATGGGAGCAAGTATTGGCGTATTAGTCCGGAAGGTATATCTGATATGAATGTGGGCACAGGGACGTATTTTGTTGTCATAAAATTAAGGGCAAATGCCAGCGGAACAGAAAGCAAGCAATTCAGGGCATATATTGATGCTGGTTCAAGCTCTGCTGCGGTTAGGACAGAGGATGTAAATACAGACAATGAAGTATTGCTTGGCACCCAGAGCGTTGCCGGGACATCTACCCTGATTACGCCAGTTCCGGTTGACCCGCTTATCACTGCTACCTCAAAGTCTGAGCTTGTACCGACATTTCCAGGGATTATGGATACATGGGTGGATGATATTCTGTCTGTCAGGGCAGAGCATTTAGGAACAACCGGTGCTGGTTCAGGATGGCTTGCTACCATGACTGTCAGGTGGCAGGATGCATCTGGTAATTCACTGGGATCCAGTGCCATGACTGCCCTGTTTAATAGCGTGAAGCTCTTCTGGGATGAGGGGAATGATGGCTATGGTGTAGGCGTAGATACCTGTATTGCCACCATAACCACCTTTGGCAGCGTGACAGATAATGGGACAATGACCATTGACCTGCCAAAGGGGACATCGACACGATTGTGGCCTGCAGGGAGTGCTGAGGGGCCTGCTACCAAGACATATACCATTGTTGTTGATATGAAATCAAATGCCAGTACTCAATCACCGGAAACCCTTGTGGTAACCATCAGCGAGTCTGGATCAAATGGCAGCCCAACCGGTGTTTGTTATAAGGAGTGGGAGACAAATGCAGATATGTTTATGTCCGGGTCAGATACGGTTTCTGCGGCAACGTTGACGGCAATAGCAATTGAGCCAACGGTTGTGGTTACAGATACAGCAGATGAATTGGTGCTGCTTGATCCAGCGAGGATGCGGGATGCTCTGGATAAGGATGATATCCTGTCTATCAAGATAACCAACAATGGCACACCAACAACTGCTGGCATGGTTGAGTTTGGCACGCTTACGCTCTGGCTTGGGAGTGATACCTCAACTGCATTGACTCAGGCACAGGCAAGGGATATATTTGGAACAATCTCAGTAATTCGTGATGATGATGGCGATGGGGTATATGGGACGAGCACAGATGTGAATGTGGTTGGCTTTGTGACAAGTGGGAATATCATACTTAGCGGCGGTGTAGGGACATTGAGTATTACTATTCCTGAAGGCGTCAATGCTCGTATCCCGGCAGAGAATGGCTCTCGCACATATTTTGTAGTTGTTCAGCTAAGGTCAACATCATCAGGCACGCAGACACGATCCTTTGTGGCTCGGGTGGGGACATCATCCGTTGGCTTGCGGGATGAGTCAAGCAATATTCTGTTGCCGTTGCGGGGTGATTCGACTGGCTCACAATCTACGCAGGTTGTGGCAATACCAGTTGACCCAAATGTGATGGTTATAGATACGGTAGAGGTGCCCTGGCTTAAGGACTGCATGGATGAGGATTTATTGCGTGTTCAGGTGCAAAATAATGGCGTATCAGGTGCCGGAGGTGTTGAGCTGCGGCAGATGCTGGTCAGGTTTGTAACAACAAAGGGTGGGGGAACATCCTCTTTGACCACAGCTGATGCTCAGGCATTGTTTGATACCATTGCTGTCTATTGTGAGACAAGCGGGAATGGAATCTATACTACTGGTTCAGATACGCTTGTTGCCTCTCTATCTGGCTCAGGGATTATGCTTGGAACTGATACCGGTGTGGCAACCTTTACCTTTACTAATGATAATCCCAATATGATTATTTCACCTGCCAGCTCAAAGTATTATTATGTTGTTGTAACCCTGAAGACTGATGCCAGTGAGTATGCCACACGGACATTCAGGGCAATAATTGATACCCCTGCTTATGTAACAGTCAAGGATAGTGTATTGGATAATATTGTTTTGAACATGGGGACGCCAACCACTGGGACGGTTGTTTCAACCAACATTATAATTATTCTGCCTGTAAATCCTGGTGTCCTTGCTGCTGATACAGCACCAATTACCCCATCAACCATGGCAGAGGGGGAGATAAACGACTTGATGAGCCTGTCCATTACTCATAATGGCTCATCTACAGCTAATGCCATTGAATTTGGCAGCGTGACCTTAAAATGGAAGAGGAATGCATCTACACCATTGACTACCTCACAGATAAGGGCATTGTTTGATTATGTCTGGATATATCGGGATGGGACATCTACCGGAACGGTGGGGCAGTGGGATGTTGCTGATATGAAGATTGGGACATGGAGTAATGGAAGTCTAATTCTTTCTACAACAGGCACGATGTGCTTTAGTCTGGGGACAAATAATACAGGTGCCATGATCAACGGCTCATTAACAACAAAGTTCTTTGTGGTGGTGCAGACTAAGGCAGATGCATCACAGGCACCGGTTACATCCTTCTGTGTAGCTGTTGGGGAGGATTTGCCAGATAACATGGGAAGCAATACAGATATTTGTGTGGCAGACGAAAGTTCAGACTGGGAGCTTGATGTGGCGACAAACTTTTCTAAACAGTCGAATGTGGTTAGCATCTTAAATACGCCAGGTCCGGTGAACTTTATCCTGCCGCATCCAAATGAGGTTATGAATGGTGTGGAAACAGTGGAGATAACCTGTCCGGATACGATTGACCGTGTTCAGTTCTGGGTGATGAGGGCAGGGACAAGCACCTACTGGAACCTTGAGGGGGTTGATGGCACAAAGACAACAGACCCATCTCGGAGTGATGGCTTCTGGGGGACATGGGCAACGACTGCCTTTTCTCCTGATGGCAGTTATACTATTCGAACTGAGGTGTTTGATGAGAATGGCTCCTCTCAGGGGATAAATATGGTTAGTGTGGTTGTGGATAATACCTCGCCAACGATTAAGATAACCTCACCCTCATCTGTCTGGGCAAGGGCAGGGGGTGTGCTGGCTATTGCTTATGATTACAAGGATGCTCATCCATCTGCGCTAACCCTTGAGGTGTCTAATGCCAATGGGATGATTGGAAAAAGCATTATCAGCACGATGGCTGGTGATAGTGCTGCTACCATATCAGCGACAAGCACTATCTGTCTGCTGACCTCATCAACGCAAGGGACATACAACGTGCAGGCAACCATTACCGATATGGTGGGTAATCCTGTTGGGACATTTACACAGGTAAATTGTGTGTTTGTGGATAATGCAGCACCAGTGTTTGAGATTACATCGCCTGTGGGCGGTGCAATCGTCTCTGGTACGGTGTCTGTCGTCTTTACCGGTACTGATACCATGTCAGGGATAGCAGGAACACCGAGTATATCCATTGATAATGGGGCGTATGCAGTGGTTGGCAGCTGGAGTGTATCTGCAGGTCAAGGAACGTATACATGGGCCACTGCTGGCTTGAGTGACGGTGCACATACCTTAAAGATAAAGGGGACAGATAGCTCTGGTCAGGCAGGGTATTCAGAGCTATTAGTGGTAAATCTTGGCAATGAGCAGCAGGCGTTTGTGGCATTAGTAAATCCTGAGTCTGGTGAGCATGTTACTGGTACTGTGGCAGTAAAGGCAGTGGTTAATGGGGTGTCAAGTGTGGTGTTTGGCTATGGGACATCTTCATGGACAACCATTGGGACGGTTACTGCCTCAAACGAATGGACATACCAGTGGAATACAACTGTTGTTCCGAGCGGGACATATTCTGTTCGGGCAGTTGGCTATGATGTTGATGGTACTGTTGTGGGTACAAATACCAATACCAATGTTGAACTGGATAATATATCACCAGTTGGGGTGGTGAATATTGCCGGCATTGTAGCTGGTGTGGCAACCATTACCTATACCAGCAGTCAGACAGATATCAAGCAGGTAGTATTTAGCTATGGCACCTCAACCGGGACATACACCATTGGTATTGGCACCTCCAGTATCTCATGGAATACGAGTGGTCTGGCAGATGGCAGCTACACTATACTGGTTGTGGCTGAGGATGAGGTTGGATTGAGTTATGGGACAATGGCTGCAACGCGGGTGGATAATACAGGGCCAATGTTGGATGTGGTCTCAGTAGGTGGGTTTGCTCCGGGGCTGGTTGTGTTGTCTGGGACAGTGGCAGTAAGATTTACCGGGACAGATGCCACCACATCATTGGTTGGCACACCTACGGTTTCTATAGATGGCGGGGATTGGCATCTATCGTCGAATATAGGGACAGTAACTGTATGGACTGCTGCTGCTGGAGCAGGGACATATACCATGGATACTGCTCAATTGCCAGATGGGGCGCATACCATCAGGCTCAAGGGCACAGATACAGCCGGCAATGTTGGGTATTCAAATGTAAAGACTGTTGTGATAAATAACACTGTTGAGTCAGGACAGGCAACCGTGCTGCTGGTTGCACCGGCATCGTATGCACATGTGGCCGGGACAATAGTCTTGCGTGGTGTGGCTCCAGAGGGGGCAAGCAGTGTCAGGTTTGCGGTGGGTACAGGGACAGCACCAGGCACATGGTATAATCCAGAAGATGCAACTGTTGGGTCATCTACAGGTGTGAAGATAGGTGGCCAGTGGTATGGTACATGGAACACTACGCTGGGTACATTTACGAATCAGACATGTCAGGTGAGGATGGTGGTGTATCAGGATGGCAACATTGTTGGTACGAGTACGGCTATAGATGTTGTTGTAGATAATATGGTGCCTCTTGTGACGGTGGTGGTGCCAACTGGCGGCACTATAGTTTCAGGCACCATTAATGTGGCTGCTACAGCTACAGCTGATGCCCAGTGGGTGCAGTTTGAGTATTCGCCGGATAATGGGAGCAATTGGTATGTTATAGGCAATGATTATACCCCTGAAGGAACAGCTACCTGTATCTGGAATACGCTTGGGTTGGCTGCGGGTACGCAGTATCAGGTTCGGGCTGTTGCTGTGGATGAGGTTGATTTGCGAGGCACTTCAGCAGCAGTGACGTTTGCAGTGAATAATTTGCCAAAGCCGCCGGTATTGTCTGAGCTGGCAGACTTAGTAGCAACAGGCACGATAGTAGTGCGTGGGCAGGCAGAGCCTGATGGGACAGCAACCGTGCTTATTAACGGTGTTGTAGTCGGGACAGGAAGTGTTACTGCAAGCGGGACGTTTGCAGTAACCATTACCACATTAGCTGAGGGGACAAACACGATTACTGCCTGTGCGTATGACTCGATTGGCAATGGTCCATCGAATGAGTC
>JASEHA010000179.1 GCA_030018795.1 bacterium | reverse complement strand
AACCAAGATAGAATCTTAGGCTACGTCTACACTATTTACTTGCCGATTTCAGGATTATATCTCCTGAACCGATAAATCCATTATGGTTGAATATTGTAATATCAATATGTATATCTATCTTTTCTGCAGGTGTAATTTGGTTATACCGAAGGAGAGAAAATAACAATATTAGGTAACCGTTCACAGGGCATATGTTATTGATACGTCAGACTGTGTAAAAACTCGATTTTACAAGGCTTGTCATGCAATATAAGGTAGCAGGCAATCTTGCCATATCAATATATTGTGGTGTCAACTCATGAATTTTTGAGTTTTTACACAGTCTAACGCGATCATTGAGCGAAGTCGAAACGACCATGCTTTCCTCTCAATATCTCCTCTTCTTACACTTTCGCAACACCTATCCCCTATACATTAAACCTGAAACAAAACATATCCCCATCCTGCACCTCATATTCCTTGCCTTCAACCCGGAATAAGCCTTTTTCCTTGACCGCTGCCTCTGAGCCAAGGGCAATCAGGTCTTTATAATTCATTACCTCTGCCCGAATAAATCCCCTTTCTATGTCTGAGTGTATCTTGCCAGCAGCATGAGGAGCCTTTGTATGTCTTGGTACAGGGTATGCCTTGACCTCTTTTGGTCCACAGGTAAAGAATGTGACCAGATCAAGCATGTTATAGCAGGTATTAATCAGCTTGTTCAGCCCTGAGCTTTGTATGCCAAGCTCTTGCATGTATTCCCTTCTTTCATCCTCTTCAAGCTCGACAAGCTCTGCCTCTATTTTGGCACAAACAGCAATAACCGAGGCATTTTCTCCGAGGATACCAGATATAGTTTCGACTCCGCTCAACGACCGGGCAGTGTCTCCGGGTAGATCCTGTTCAGCAATATTTGCTGCATATAAAACTTGTTTATTGGTTAATAATTGAAGCTCATCAATGATAGCCTGTTCCTCGAAGGTAATCTTTCTGCTTCTAAGTGGAAGGTTATTATCAAGTGTTTCCTTTAAGCCTTGCAGTATCCGTACCTGTTCCTTTATCTTGGCATCCCCTGATTTTACCTGCTTTTCCAATCGTTCTTTTTTCCGCTGAATAGAGTCCATATCAGCCAGGATCAATTCCAGATTTATGGACTCTAACTCTTCTGACGGATCGATATTAGAGATGCCAAGGGCAGAATTTTCAAAACAGCGGATAACATGGACAAAGGCATCAACCTCTCGAAGCTGCCCTAACCTTTGTGATCCAATCTCATCTGAATCAGAGGAGTTAGCAGGATCAACAAACTCAATTGAGGTATAGGTTATCTTTTTTGGCTGATACATTGCAATCAACCGTTCCATCCTCTCGTCTGGAACCTTAATCACACCAATATTTACCTTACCCTTTTGATACCCTGAGGTATCTGCATTTGAACCGGTCAGCCCATTAAACAGGCTGGTTTTGCCAGAATATTTAGTTCCAATTATACCAAGCTTCATCTTTTTCACCTCAATTGTTGTAGAAACGCAACATGTTGCGTCTCTACCTTGCAAACGATTATCTAAAAACAGTCAGCAGTCAGCAAAAAACAGTAACAACCCCCTAACCCCCTTTATTAAGGAGGACTAAGATTGAGGGATACACAAGCAGGGATGCTTGTGTTACTGTTGTGACGCATCATAACAGCTGATTACTGAACAATTACCTTTACCCCAATCCTCTTCTTTGCTTCCTGCATCCATTTATTATAGGCTATCTTCAGGCTATCGCCAATAAACATTTCCTCTAAAAGCTTTAATATCTGTATCTGAAGCCCTTCTCCAGCCACAACAAAGCCCTGTCCCATTAACTGACCAAACAGGTTTCTTTTTGTTTCATCTATCTCTGGGCACTCTTCCCTTATTTCCATCTTTTTGTCTACAAACTGTAAGATATGGTATCCGAACTGGGTTTTTACTATCCCTGATAATGGATTTTCCTTTGTCAGGCTAAAGGCTGCATCCTCAAACTCCTTAACCATCTGTCCCCTTCCAAAGAATCCAAGGTCACCGCCCTTTGCCTTGCTTGAGCAGATGGAATGTTTGCCAGCCAGATCTGCAAAGTCTGCTCCTTCTTTTATTTGTTTAAGCAAGTCTGCAGCCTCTTCCTCTGTTTTTACCAGGATATGCCGGACATCCATATTTTCTATCTCTACCTCTTTCTTCTCTGCCGGGGCACGGTCAATAAACTGTATCAGATGATACCCAAACCGGGTTTTTACTGTCCCTGACAGTGGATTTTCCTTTGTCAGGCTAAAGGCTGTATCCTCAAATTCTCTGACCATCTGTCCCCTTCCAAAGAATCCAAGGTCACCGCCCCTTACACCACTACCTGTACACATAGAATGCTTTTTAGCCAGCTCTGCAAATTCAGCCCCTTCCTTTATCTGTTTAAGCAAGCTGTCCGCCTCTTCCTCTGTAGCGACTAATATATGCCGGGCATGAACCTTGCCAACATAACCATCACAAAACCTTTCAAACATCTGCTGGGTAATCCCTACCCTTGGGATAACACATTTAGCTGTCAATTGTACCTTCTGAAAGGCAATCTGTCCTTTTTCTCTTATATCATCAACGGTTAGTCCCTCTTTTGACAGGGCATTTTCAAAATCTAATGCACTGGGAAACCTTTGTTTAACAATATCAACCACCTGGTCTACCTGCTTTGGATCAACAACAATCTTCTGTGATTTTGCTTCCTGTCGAATAACCTCATCCTCAATCAACCCTTCTAAGGCTATTGTTGTCTCTGTGTCTGAAAGATTTATGGCTGATGTCCCCATTATTTTCTCCAATTGAGCCATGGTAATTGTGCTGCTTCCAACCACTGCTACGGGTGTAGATTGAGCCTGAGCAAGTGTTGCACATATTAACACTGCTGCTACTCCATACAATAAATTACGCATACTGTCCTCCTTATAATGATATGGCAGGGATACCCTGCTAATGATAGGGCAAGATACTCTGCCCCTACGATTTATTTATCCGGATCGTTCTATATTCACCCCCTTTCTCAATCATGCGAGAACATCCATTTCAATCTCTTGATTACCTGAGAATGGGTGATGACTACTCCCATTTCTCGATAATCATTCAGCGACTGAGTATCTAAACCCTGTGAACCAACAAAAGCTATTTTTTCATCAATAAGCATCATAATGCCCTGTGGACAAGGTGTCCGTTGTAATTTAACGCTAATCCCCTGGTTGGAGAGGTACTTTTTAGTTTTAAGATTAATATCATTTACCAGGGGTGCTGCCTCAGCCAAGATAATCTTTATATTCACCCTTCGTCTTTTTGCCTCAATAAGGCAGCCTATTATCTCCTCATCCTGCAGAAGATATGCCTGTATCCATATCTTTTTTTTTGAGTTAGAGATAATCTCCAGCAATCTTTGCCTTGAGTTGTCAGGGCTGATAAGCATACATGGACAGGCAGAGGCATATTCCTTTTTTTCATGTTTTTGCCAATCTGCAATAAAGACAGCCTCTGCTTCACGGACAACCTTTGGGTCACCAATAAATACACCATATCCACGATACTGGGCAAGGCTTTCTTCAGTCAGGTCAAGGGTTAGTAAGACTATCTTACGATGGTCAATAATGATATAATTGGCATTGGTAATAGTGAATTGGGGATTGCTCCAACTAAAGGTTATTCCTGCTCCAACCAGTTTGTTAGCTGCTTCAGTATTAACTGTACTGCTTCCGTATGGTTTCCCTTCCAGCATAACACGGACATCTACCCCGCATTGCTTGGCTATACACAAGCTGCTGATAATCTTTTTATCTGATAATTTATAGCTACACATCCAGACAGATTCTGTGGCATTTCGAATTAACTCTAAGATTGGTTTTTGTCCATCGTTGGGCAAGACAATTATATCTGCAGGGTATGGGGATGGAACAACCCCTGCATGGCAACTATATGGCAATAGTAGTATTAGCGATAAGGCTAATAGTTTGGTAATCATTCTCTGTGCCCCTCCAAGCCCATACAACAAATTTCTTCCTCTTTCTTCCTCGCTACATCTCCAGGAGGTGTCCTAATTTCTTTTGTTTGGTTTGAAGATAGAACAGGTTGTTTTTTGTTGGCGGTATATCAATATGTACTCGTTCTACAACAGAAAGTCCATACCCTTCTAATCCAATAATCTTTCGAGGGTTATTGGTTATGAGCCGTATTGTTGAAAGACCAAGGTCAGATAGTATCTGTGCCCCAATCCCATAATCCCTGAGGTCAGGTTTGAATCCAAGCCTTTGATTGGCTTCAACCGTATCAAAGCCCTCATCCTGAATAGAGTATGCCCTGAGTTTGTTGATTAAACCAATACCCCTGCCCTCCTGAAGCAGATAGAGCAATACACCGCAGCCGTCTTTTTCTATCATGTTCATTGCCTGTTCAAATTGTTGTCCGCAATCGCATCTCTGAGACCTGAAGAGATCGCCGGTGAGACACTGGGAATGTACCCGCACAAGGACATTTTGTTTATTTTCAACACATCCCTTTACCAGAGCGATGTGGTGTTGGCTATCAATCAATGACTCATAGCCGATGATAGTAAACTCACCAAAATCTGTAGGCAATATCGTTTCAGTTTCTCTTTTTACCAGCTTTTCTGTTTTTCGGCGATAGGCAATAAGGTCAGCAATGGTTATTATCTTCAGGTTATGCTCTTTTGCTACCTCTATCAGTTGTGGAAGGCGAGCCATGCTGCCATCTTCATCCATGATCTCGCATATTACCCCGGATGGGTAAAGTCCGGCAAGTTTTGCCAGATCTACGGATGCCTCTGTATGTCCTGTCCGTTTCAATACACCGCCATCCTGTGCCCTTAACGGAAAAACATGCCCTGGTTTGGCAAGGTCGCTGGGTTGTGTCTTTGGGTCAAGAACAACTTTAATGGTTGCTGCCCGGTCATGGGCAGATATCCCTGTAGTTGTCACAAACCTGGCATCTATAGAAACCGTAAAGGCTGTTTCTAAGATATCAGAGGATTCATTAACCATAGGGCTTAATCCCAATTCATCCAATCGTGAACCAATGATGGGTAAACAGATAAGACCCCGACCATACCTTGACATGAAATTGATTGCCTCTGGTGTAACCATTTCAGATGCCATAACCAGATCACCCTCATTTTCACGATCCTCGTCATCAACAACAATCAGCATCTTGCCTGATTTTATTTCCTCAATCGCCTCTGGAATAGATGCAAATGGCATAAATATCACCTCGTCATAGCTGTTTATAATCACAAATTTCATTAAGCCACGAATAAGCACGAATAGTAAGACTTTTTTCTCATTCGTGTTTATTCATGCTTATTCGTGTAATTCGTGGCAAAAAATATCTGTTGCTGCAGCCTATCCACCAAACCCATGTTCAGCCAGAAAGTTATTGGTTAATCCCTGTTTTGCAGGCTGGATAAGCCTTTCTACATATTTCCCCATAATATCCACCTCTAAATTTGCCAGATAGCCTGGTTGTCTTGAATGTAGAGTAGTCTGGTGAGCGGTATGTGGGATAATGCACACAGAAAAGATATTTCC
>JASEHA010000178.1 GCA_030018795.1 bacterium | reverse complement strand
CAATCTTAACCTATTGTTTGCCTTAGGCATTTTAGATTGTAGGCACTTGCCGATTCCAGGTTTATGTCAAATTCTTTATTGGATTGTATGTAGCTGCAGAAGGAAGCTCCTCTGGCAGGTGACAGGGATGCTATCCCCTTGCCCCAGTCTGCTTGCTTTCTTAAACAACTACACAATCGACTCCATCTTCAATGCTGGATGTCCAACCCTCTGCATATGCTCATAGACCTCTTCCTGTGTTGTGGCTATGGTTTCATCGGCAATCATATCGACAAACCCTTCTACACCCAGCTCTTTTGATAACTTTTCCAGTTTTTCTCGAAGCTGTTCCTTCAGGTTTTTTGGCATCCAGGTAAGCCTCAAAAGTCCGCCATCTCCAGAGATGAACTTCTTGCTGGAGATATAAAGCTTGGAGTGGCCTATAAACCCTGGTGACTGCACGCCTCCGCCGACAGAGCCGGCAAGGGTAGAGAATTTCATCCCGCATGGGGTCATCATGCTTGAATCCCTGTCCACGGTCATGATCCCATTGCACAGTGGCAGGAGGCAGGAGATACATTCAAAACAACCGCACGAGGTCATGGGGTCTTCCATCATGGTGTAGGCATTCATTCGCTCTATCTTGCCTTGAGAACAGGCGACAATAGCCTCATTTACCCCTTTCCAGGCACCCTTTTTCTCGTCGATTACCTCTCCCTTTTTAACAGGTTTGTTGGCTCCATATGGGTCTATCTCATACGATGCCTTGCAATCAAGCCAGCTATAGGCGCCGCATAACCCCTGTCTTTCTGGGGTAACAATACAAACATGGGTTGGGGCAAAGGATTGACAGAGGGCACAGGAATAGAATATATCTACACCCTCATCTGTCATTCCAGCAGTCCTCTCATCCCTTTCTACATAGGATGTTCTGGCTATGTTCAATAATTCCCTTGCTTTTTCCTCATCTGTATATATCTTTACCTGAACCTTATCCACAATCCCTGAATATCCCTCATGAATCTTAGCATGAAGGATGTTTCCAAAATGTCGCAGTCTGAATCCTTTTTTATATGCATCCTTACTTATTCTGACCCAATTAATATCTCTCTGCCCTGCATGCCAGATGCCCTGTGCCTCATTGACAAATTTATGTATCTGCCGCTCAAGGATAGGCTCAAAATCCTTTTGGAACCTTGCCCCTGCTATCTCGACAACAATCCCCAGTGATAAGACTTCGCCCTCTTTTATCTCATCAAGATCATGTCCAATCACTTCTACCCGGGCATCCTCTACCTCTTCGGTTGGTTTCATGGTTACAAATTCAAAAGAGGGTTTCTTTGTTCTGCTGCCGCACATCTCTACAAAGACATCCTCCTTCTTAATCCGCTCACCCTCAAAGGCAGGGGCATAGGAAACAGGGATGTCTATCTTAACATGAACGATCTTTAATCCTCTGACCTGTAACGCCTTTGCAACCATCTCGTCATGTGAAATATTTGGCACCACATGTTCATAGAGGCATATCCCTCTTGGGTAAATGGTAGGTATATCTGTATCAGCAATTACTGGAAAGCCGTAGTTGATGGCACCGGCAGCCGTAGCATACCATTCGTCTGTAACCTCACCAAGGGCTAAGACAAAGGCAAAGACCCGATGGCGGTTATACATTAATATCCTTCTATAATCACCTGGTTTTACCCCGCCAAAGGACATGGCTGCCCTGGCAGCAAACCCAAGGGCAAAAACAGCTGCAGTAACATCCTGTCCAAACGGCACCAGCCTTGTTTCCCACCCCATCTGGATATTCTTTTCTTTCAACTGTTCAGCCATACATTTCCCATTATGCTCAGCACACATAAATACATAAAGGCTTTTTTCCTGAAGCTCCTGAGCTATTTTTACCGCAGTCTCTGCATCAGGAAGTGAGCCAACACAGGCTGCAAATCCTGGGGCAGTCCCATCTACAAATTCTATCCCTCGCTCTCGCAATATCTTATCATCTGCTGCCCCAATCCAGAGATTATTTTCATCTGGGGACGAAGCAATCAGGTACGGAATAGGCTCTTCTAAGTACTTCAATGCCTCAATCATCTCCTCAACAAACAGCGTTGCCATACCAGCGTCCAATGTTCCGCCCAGATAAGGTAGCCAGACACTATCTGATGGGTGTGGAGGCAGCAGCCCTTTAGCTATATCAAGCACCTCATCCATATCCCCTAATTTTTTTACAGCTATCCCGGTCATCCCATAGATAATGGGCAGATAATAGGCTGTATTGGGAAATTCAACCTTCTTGTCCTTGCCAAATTTCTCCACAGCTGATTTAATCTCATTTTCAGCTCGATCGACTAACTTATACGCTCCACGGATTGCGGCAGATGCAATAATTTTCGACATATTACGAGACCTCCAATATTAATTATTGACCACAAAATTGTAGAGACGCAATATCTTGCGTCTCTACTGCTATTTTTTCTTAGACATTTCAGCGACAATATCACTTGCAGACAATACCCCTACAGCCACATCATCCCTTGATCCTTCGCCCATGACCAATAACCGATGACATTTCATCGTCCGCATCATCTTTGCTGCCTCTATCAATGGGCTTTGCGGGGTAATGGTTCGGATACAGGAAGAACACATGATATCCTCTGCCTTCAGGGTATCAATATCTTCATCAATAGCACCGATAACATCTATCTCAGAGATTACCCCAGCCACCTCTCCATCTTTTGTTACCACAGATACAGCATGTATCTTGTTCTGGTTCAATGTTTGGGCTACAACGCGTACTGAATCATCCAGATGAACAGATATTACCCCACGAGTCATAACATCAAGAACTTTTTCATATTGCATGTTTTAAACCTCCTCATAATATCAAAGTGTTAGTGTGAAAGCAAGGTTGTTAAATACTCGACCTATTGAGCCCTTACACCTTTGCATATCTTGAACCTTATTATAGCAACCCTAAAAATTGGTCTACAGTAGAACCAGCATTACGAATTAAAGCTCGGAGTGTACCAACAGATAACTCCTTATGTTGAGGAATAGAGAGATTAACCCTTATACCTGCTTTAACCATCACTAAGTGACTTCCAACCTGACCAATTGGCTGCCAACCCATTTTTTGAAAAACTTTAGCTGCTTCCTTACCAGAGATATTGCTCAATTTGCCCATATTTATACCGCTACGACTATAGGCTGATACTTTGGCTGTCGAGATAATGCCTCTATGGCTTTTTGATCTTCAGCCCATAACCATGCAATAATTGCTTCCTTAATATTCTCAAGAGCTTCTTTTTCGTCTTTTCCTTGAGAAACACATCCCGGAAGCGATAGACATTCAACGACAAACCAACCATCTTCAGCATATTCACATGTAACATGAAAAAGCATAAATTTCCCTCATCTATGGAAGCCATTTTTGACACACAACATTTTTTACTTTTTCTTCGAACCTTCAGACTCCATCCAGATATAAACTGGATAGATCTCATTAACAAATCGGTAGGCACCCCTTCCGTTTTCTAAATCTGATTCAATTACCCCTAATTTTGTTAATTTTGTCAAAAAATTATGAAACACCTTTTTCTCTCGTGACCATTCCTACAACTAAAACTTCAACTCCCTCCTCATAGCCATATCATACAATATCCTTGCCGGTCTTTCTTTTATACCCAGTTTTTCACGGGCATTATCAATCCATTTAACAAGTATTTCTGCTTGTTTAATCGGGTCAGGTTCAACTGCCCATAAAGCAGTATACTCATCCCAATATTTTTCAAACAACAGCTCTTTCATGCCAGAGCCTGTAATGGGAAAACCTACACCAAACAATACCGGTGCACCAGAGGCAACAAAGTACTGTCCAATGGCAATGGCCTTTTCACTCATCCATTCAGGGGCACACCCGCAAGCAGGAAGCCCTCCAATATCATCACCCAATCCGCCTATGCCTGCTATCTCACTTAAGGCAATCAGCAGCCTTGAGTTATCTACACAGCTTCCACAGTGAAGCACTGGCGGGATACCAACTGTCTCGCATATTTCAGCAAGTCCAGGTCCTGCATATTTTGCTGCCTCTGGGAGCAGCAAGCCTGCCTTTCCAAATGCCATAGCCGCACAACCTGTTGAAACAACAAGCACATCTTTAGCGATTAATTCTTTGGCTAAGGTAATATGAATATCATCATGCCGGACCCTTGGATTATTACACCCAACTATGCCGACCACACCCCGTATCCTGCCATCAATAATGGCATCATTCAAGGGTCTATAAGAGGCACGAAATGAGCCACCCAGCATATGATTTACCGTTTCATGGGAGAATCCTGCTACCAGGGAAATTGCCTCATCAGGGATATCAACCTTGATATTATCCCTCTTTGGGTAATTTTCAATAGCAAGGCGAATAATTTCAGTAGCAGATTTTACAGCGTCGTGTTCATCGAACTCAATATGAGTTGCTCCAGGTATCTTTGCCCTTCGGTTAGTGGTAATAACCTTTGTATGATAACATTGAGCTATCTGGGGCAGGCTCTGGAACACACACTGGACATCAACCACCATTGCCTCAACAGCACCGGTAATGATAGCCAATTCCTGCTGGATAAAGTTGCCGGCAAGCGGAACCCCATGACGCATCAAGACCTCATTAGCAGTGCAGCATATACCTGCAATATTAATGCCCTTGGCACCGTGTTTTTTAGCATAATCAATCATATCCTGCTGCTTTGCCACCATAACGATTATCTCAGAAAGAAGCGGCTCATGTCCATGAACAATGATATTTACCTCATCCTTTTTGAGAACACCTAAGTTTACCTTAGACCGAAGTGGTTTTGGTGTGCCAAACAAGACATCTTGAAGCTCAGTAGCAATCATAGAGCCGCCCCAGCCATCAGCAAGTGCAGCACGGGTGCCGGCATTCATAATCTCTTTATAATCATTAGAGTTTCCCATCAAGGTCATGCTCATGGACTCAACCACTTCCTTGTCAATCCCTCTTGGGGCAATACCCTTTTCTTTCCACAAAGCTTGCCTGCTTGCTGGTGCCTTTTTCAGGAAGGTAAGCGGTTCATCCTTGCTAAACTCATTCAGACACTTCTCTGCCAGCTCAATGGCAATATCTTCTACCTTTCTATCCTCAGTTGGAACATCAAATACCTCAGCGAGCATCAAGAGTTTTTTGGTATCTTTTATTGTATAGCCGGGAATCTTCCCCTTAGCTGCTAACAACAGCACCTCTGTCACGCCCCGGCCATGGTCAGAGTGTGCAGCTGCGCCGACTGCAATCATGCGTACAAAGTTTTTTGCTGCAATAATATCTGCTGAAGCACCACAAAGCCCTGTTTCCTCATCAGCCTTTTTGGGTGATATTCTACATGGACCGGTACTGCAAACTCGACAGCATCCCCCTTTCTCACCAAAGGGACATCCCTTTTGATCACTTACCCGGTCAAAGCATGTCTTGATATTTTCATCCTTTGCCTTTTGCAGCATCAATTGCGTTGCTGGACAAACAGTTTTTTCTTCAAACATAATTCCTCCTCCTACTTACATTTCAACAAGGGAAGCCTTGGTGATTCTGGTCTGGG
>JASEHA010000177.1 GCA_030018795.1 bacterium | reverse complement strand
ATGCATCGAGTAGTACACAATAAGAGGCATGAAAGACGTTGCAATCAGTTTCCCACCTACCCAGTGCACCAGTCACCAGTTAAAACTGGTGCTCTGGTGTCCTGGTGCCCTTCCTATCCCTCTCGCCTTCTTGCCTGGTCACCAGTAAAAACTTGAACATCGAGTATCGGCAAACTAACAATAAAAACGCTTCCCTTTCCCAGTTCGGTTTTTATCTTAATATCTCCATGGTGTGCCGTAACAAATCGGTTACATATAGACAGGCCCAATCCAGTACCCTTGCCACGGGTGGTAAAGAATGGCTCAAAGATTTTCTCCATATCCTCTGTTGGGATCCCGGGACCAGTATCCTCAACGCTTATCTGGACAAACCCTTCAATTTTTTCACTTTTAACCCTCAAGCATCCCTTATCGTGCATGATCTCACAGGCATTTTTAATCAGGTTAATAAAGACTGCCTTCATACGGTCATGGTCAATCTTAATGCTGGGAAGATTTTCGTCAAGTTCTCTTATTAATTCTATGCCTGAGACGATAGAGTGGGCAGTCTCATCTATGGCCTCTTCAATAATGATATTTATATCTGCTAAAACCAGATTAAGGCTCAATGGCTTTGAAAGATTCAGAAGGTCATTGAAATAGGAGTCTATCCTATGGACTTGATGTTCCATACGGTTTAGATGCTTTTCAACAACCTCATCCATGGGCAAGGTATTTTTGAGAAGGTAGATGGTATTATTGATTACAGCCAATGGATTTCTGACCTCATGTGCCACCTCAGAGGCAGTTTTTGCCATCATGGATAGTCTTTCTACCTCAATCAACTTTCTTTCCATCTCTTTTATCTCAGTTAGATCTGTCACCAATCCAAGTGCACCATTAAATACATTATCTTCATCAAATAATGGTGTCATGGTAATCAAAACTGGTATCTTGCCTCGCATGCTGGATAAAAGCTCAATCTCAAACTTGCGGCTCTGTCCTGCCTTAACAAGAGAATGTTCCTGACAAAATATCTTTGATGCAGGCTCATCATTCGACATAAGACTCAATACAGGTTTGCCCAACAGGTTGGATTCTTGCTCCCTTAATGTCTCAGTCAATTCACGATTAACAAGAACAATGGTCTCTGTCAGGTCAATAGCAAACAATCCCTCACCCATTGAGTCGATTAATCTCTCATAAATGTGTTTATGAGTCTGTTCTAAAAATTGACTCCTCTGTCCAGAGCCAATGGCATCAATGATACGACTGGGCAGGATATTACCATGGATGTTGTCCTTGGTGAGGAAATCTATTGCACCCAGCCTTAAGGCACCATTTACCAGCCGTTCATCCTTTAATCCAGTAAGAACAATAGCTGGAATGCCATGATGCGTTTTTCGCACATGTTTCAACAATTCCAATGCGTTTGTATCGGGCAACCCGTGATCAATAAGAAGACAATCAAACCTTTCATTGGCAAGTTTTTCTACAGCCTCTTTCCCAGACATCGCTGTCTCAACAAGAAATTCTTCTTTAGCCTTAGCCAGTACCCTTTTGGCAATGATGATATCGTCTGGATTATCCTCAATGATTAGGATGTGATACATGTGTCCTCCCTAACCGCTTTCTTAGGAAAGCTCAAGCAAAACATAGTCCCTTCCCCAGCCATGTCCTCAATCCATATCCTTGCCCCATGGTCATCCATGATTTTCTTGACAATAGCCAGCCCTGCACCTGCTCCACCCCCATATTCGTTTCGTGTATGCAGTCTTTTGAATATCTTGAACACCTCATCCCTTGACTCCGTGTCTATACCAATGCCATTATCCTTAACAAAAACCATTACCTCATCCTCTTTAGGCTGGGGTATGGGACAATCTATCTCTATGATTGGCTTTTCTTTATCATTATACTTGATTGCATTTGATATAAGATTATAAAAAACCTCGCAAAGCTTGGTGCTGTCCCCATAAATAACAGGAATATCCTTTCTTACCCTTATATCCATACCACGCTCTTCAATGATATGCTCCAGCCTTTTCAAGGCATCCCTTATCACCCGAGATAAATCTATTGTCTCACACTGAACCTTCCCACGTGTAATCCTTGAATAAGCAAGCAAGGCATCTATCAGGTCTTTCAATCTATGGGCACCTGCAGAAATTCTTTTCAGATAATCCTTGCCTTCTGCATCTAATTTTTCCCAATAATCCTCTAAGATGAAATTGGAAAAGGTTTCTATGGCTCTCAGTGGCTCTTTAAGGTCGTGGGAAGCGGTATAAACAAATGAATCCAGCTCCTGATTAACCATGGTCAATTCCTCAACCGTCTTTTCAAGCAGGGCAGCCTTTTGTTTAGCCTCCATTGTCCTTTCATCGACCCGTTTCTCTAATTCCTGATTTGATTCCTTTAAGGCATTGATCAGCTGCAGGATATTATCCTTCATGCGATTAAAACTGCTGGCCATGATGCTGATTTCATCCCTTGATATTAATAACTCAGGCTTAATGGCAGCATCAAGATTACCACGGCAAATATCTTCCATGGTATGGGTCAATGCCCGAATTGGAGCTGTTATCCTTGTGGAAAAGAAAAAGGATAGGATAACCCCAATGGCTACTAACAGCAATATCACCCCGCTGCTGACCTGAAGGATATTATTCGTCTTAACCTGAAGACCCTTTAAGGAAATTCCCAGAAGAACTGCACCGATTATCCCAGAATCTTCTATGTCTGAACCTTCGTTGTTTTCAAGCAGGGCGTCCTTACCTCTATCAATCCTGACAACCTCGACAAACCGAATAATTTCTTTTGATTCACCTAAACAAACAGCTTTTTTTGACAGGAGTGCTTCTCGGATTGACTTATCCCGATAAACCTTGCCTATCTCTTTTGAATCGGTATGAGCCAAAATACGTCCATACCTGTTCAATATGGCTACAAAGGCAATATCAGTGTTAAGCCTGGCTGCCTCAATCAAGGGATCAAGCTCACAAAAAAGGTTTTCGGTTACAATACCATCTTTACTGGTAGAGCCAAGATTGCAGACAATCTCCACTCCTCTTTTTATCAATTCCTCATGCAGCAGTTTTGAAGAGCTTGTCAGGAAGTACCAGCTCAAGACAATAGCCATGCCAATCATGAGGACGCTGATCAATAAGCCTAATTTGATAGCTATGTTTACTGGTATCTTCATCATTTTGTCCTTGTTGCGAATATTTCTCGCAAAGCACGCAAAGAATATGCTACTATTGTCATGTTTTACTCGATGCTCACAGAACTACCTTGCTTAACTCACCTACAATCTCCTCTGCGTGCAGCTTGAACATATTTATATCCGGATGTATCTTCTTCCCATACGGCGATTCCTTGCCAAGGTCAAGGTAAGTTTTTGCAAACATCTTTCTAATCTTTTTATCAACAGCAAAATATGCCTCATCACTCAAAAACTCAAGTGAAAGCAGGCAATAGTCTGCATAGGCCATTTTGAATAAAACCCTTGGGTTGTCTTTCTCTTCCTTCATGGATATGATAGCAAATATGCGTTGGATATCGTAGAATAGCAATCTTTTGATGGCAGCATAACATCTCTCATCTCTTGTTGTTAGTTCTGGATTGAGATCTATGCCAAACCGTGTATTGATGTCAGATATTATCGGTTCTATAAAGGTAAGAGCTGTTTTGACATTTTTATACTTTTTTTCCTTGAAATTCGTCAGGATTGATTCGTAAACCTTGATAGGTGCAATCCTTAATTCAGCAGAGGAGACTAATAGAGGGTGGAGAAGAAAGGCACAGAAGCACAATGTTATAATTGTTAATCTACAGGTTATTGACATTGCTTGCACCATCCATTGTATTTGAGGGAAAGGGACAACCCCCTTAATCCCCCTTTTCTAAGGGGGACGACTCTGACCCCCTTAATTCGCTTTGCACACTTATCTGCCAAGCTCGATTCTCATATTTCGTAAGTCAAGGATTGCTCCTGCTTGCAAAAGGAAATCCATCCCGAGAATGCCATTGATATCAAAACCGTAGTCCATCCCACCAATTTCAGCCTCAAGTCGTTGATACTACATTCTCCCAACCTCAAATTATCGACCCTATGCGAAAAAACTACTTCGCTCATTGCCCACGCCACGAATAGCATACAAGGTATCATTAGGTGAAGGTGTGATCTGGATAGCTTGCACAATATCTGCCGCCAATAACGTCGTACCCGATACTGTATCAATAAGCACATTTGCTACTTCAACGGTCTGCCTCTGGTAACTCACGGTTACGGTTACAAAAGGGAGATTATCCTTTAACTCGGTATTCAAGTTTTTTAACCTACGATTCTTTCAGTCAAAAATAGATGGGTGAAACGAAGTTTCACTCAATCCTCCACATTACGAATTGAACGCATCAAGTAGCACACAATAAGAGACATGAAAGACTTTGCAATCAGTTTCCCATCGAATCCCATTTCTCTCGTCTTCTTGCTTGGTCATCAGTAAAAACTTGGAAACATCGAGTATGAACAACTAAAATCACAAATTATGCCCCTGTTAAGTATACATTAAAATTCAAGCACCGACTCTATGCTCAGCCCATCATTTTTTAGTTCAGCCCCCTTTTCTGTAGTATACTGGTATGCAGCTCTAATCAGACAATGTTCAACAGGAGAGATGTTAACCCCAATACTTATAGATTTGCGATCACCCTTATTGGTTGGATCCTCTTCCCATGGGTCAATGAGCTCGCACCTAATTGACGGGGCAAGGAAATGGACATATTTCCCTTGCAGAATCTTATAGCTTGCGGCAATGTAAGATGATGATTGGTGAATCTTTTTGTCCCCTCTCGGATTTTTTGCCGGGTTAACATCCAACCCTATTCTGCCATACTCGCAGGCTACATCCAGCTTATCTGAGCCATAAAGCAGGTGGTAAAAGGTATACTCACAGCCATATTTCTCATTATCATCATATTTTGCCTTAAAGTGTGAGCCGCCAAACTCAAGACCTTCAATAGGGGAGAGGGCTAACCGGACACAAAGTGGCTTATCATCATTATTATCCAGATACTGGCGTGCATCTGTGTGAAAATGCTCATACATATAGCCTGTCGTGTTAGTTTCTATCTTATCCTCAAGATTAAAGGTTTGGTGTGAATCACCAGGTCCATTGATTACACAAAGGTCGTAAAGCAAGGTTGTCTGTTTCGCGAGCTGTTTCTTACCGGAAACAAATACCCCTGTATCCCACCAGCCAGAAGATCGCATCACATTTCGATAGAGATAGGGGGCAACAGTAAATATTCTGAACCTTGATGGAGGGTAATAGCTTTTATCCTGCGTCCCTATGGGCACAAAATCCCTTCCCATAGAAAGGTTGAACCACTCCTTTGGTGACCAGATACCCCGCAATTTGCATATCTTAACACTTTCAGACCTGTAAAGCTCAAACTCTGCCTCTGCCTTTAATTTCGGATTAATCTGTGAAAAAATGTCAATATACCCACTCATAGGGATAAAGACACTATGACCTGCAAGCTTCTTATCACCCTCTGAATATTCGATAAAGCAAAATTCAAATCACACAATCCTCATAGAATTGCCC
>JASEHA010000176.1 GCA_030018795.1 bacterium | reverse complement strand
AAAACAACCTTGCCATATTAATATCCAGACACAGGCTGGAAGCCTGTGCTACTATCATGGAGCAAAACAACCTTGCCATATTAATATCCAGACACAGGCTGGAAGCCTGTGCTACTATATTAAGGCTTTGCTTGACGCACTGACAACTCACCGAACCACCGTCATCCTGCCTATCTTTCTTTGTTCCTTCATCTTAACTATATAGATATAAATGCCGCTTGATACCTTATCCTCATTCTTGTTTTTTTGACCATTCCAGAGACATGTCCCGTTTTGATAGGTCAATGTTTGAACAAGGCTACCGTCTAAGGTGTATATCTCAACAACCACATCCTCATTTATTGATAAGGGGCTAAAGGCTGTATATTTATCTGTGGTTATATTGAATGGATTAGGATAATTTACTATGGACTGAATCTCATCTGCTGGTTCAATCTTAACCTCCGTAGACATGGTTGCGAATCTCCATTCATGCACAAACCCTGAGCCAGAGATGACAGCCTTATATTGTCTTGAGGCTGCGAGAGGGGTATCAGGGATAAAGCTTAATCTATTGCCCTGCAAAACAACCCTGCCAGCTACATTAATCCCGGTGGATTCATCCTGCAGGCTCATCATCAGATTCCATCTGGCTGGATCCGGATTAAAGATAGCCTCAATCAATGTCTCTATCGG
Organism: bacterium; assembly: GCA_030018795.1. GTDB lineage: Bacteria > UBA9089 > CG2-30-40-21 > CG2-30-40-21 > CG2-30-40-21 > CG2-30-40-21. Next base: position 4,919 of record JASEHA010000176.1, on the reverse strand, counting down.
AACAAGGCTGCTATCTGAGGGTGTGGTCGAGATAATGGTCAGCATTGGTGTAATAAGCTGTATATTGATTACATCCTGTTGGACATCTGCATCCCCTTGGGCAGGCCAACCATCACCTGTTCCATGCTCATGGAAGTAAGAGTTGACTGCTGAAACCCTTATCGTGCAACTGCCAGAGATAGCAGCCACAGGCGATATTATTTTGGCATAAAAGGACAGGGTTTCGCCTGCTGTCAATGGCTGGGGTGATGCAAGCAGGCTTGATGTTATTTCATCCGCAACCAATAAGGTTGTCCATGTTCCGCCAGTATTCGATACAACCTCACTGGAAAGATAGATATCATCTGTGATGTTTCCTGTGTTTTTTACCAGATAATGGCAATATGCCGTCTCTTTTGGAAGGATATCCTGAATTATACCTGTAAGGTTGGACATGGCAAGGTTATGTCCCTGATCAATTGTAACTGTCTGACCGGCATATGCTGCTGATGCAGAAAACATTATCAAACAGCATAAGTATAATCCCCTGATTAATCCAAGATATTGCATGTTTTTACCTCTTAATCATCGCAGAGACAGGTAGTATTGACCTTCGTAACAGTTAAATCGGGTCTAAAAGACCCTTACTACTATTCTATCTCCCCAGCCAATCCCTGTGGCTATACTGATTAAATACTGAATTATACCAGAGCATTCCGCGATAAAATCCTGAGTATTCTCCATCCCCTTCGCCAAGCCTTGAGCTTGATGTGTATAAGGACTTATTCTCAGTCTTGATATATCTATCAGCATAGGATGGGCTGCTTGGGGATGAGTAAGAGTAATATGAGGTAGCACCTCTGGCAGAGGTAGCACCTCTGGCATTATTTGGAATTAATCCGGATGAAGGCATCATTGTATTTATATCTGTCAGAAAGGCTGGTTTTTGCTTGAGAATAATAAATGTATCAGAAAATTGTCTTTGTTGCCTCTGTGATGTCTGTGGGTTATAGCTGCCTGCCAAACAGACTACAAACAACATCAGTAACATCCAGACAAATGCTGCTGCTCCCAGGATAATATACTTCTGGTCTTCACTCATTATCTTATTTTCCCCATTTATCAGCTGATTTTTTGTAGAGTTTTCTATCAATTGCTCGCAGGGCAGACAGACAGGCAACCTGAACATCTTCTACCGGGTCATCAAGCCCATGGATGAGGTGTTTTATAGCATTTGGGTCGCCAAGGTTTCCGAGTGCATGAACAACGCTTGTGCGTACAGTTGAATCAGAATCTGAGAGTTTAGCAAACAATGGGTCAACTGCCTTGAAGTTGCCAAGTTTACCGAGGGCATCTATCGAGACCTTTCTTACTCGCCAATCCAGATCATTCAGCCCTTGCAGAAGGGCATCAAAGGCATTCTGTCCGCTCATATTCCCCAGGGCATTAGCCGCAGCTTCTCTTACCCGCCAATCAGGGTCATTTAAGCCGGCTAAGAGTGGGGTTAATGTCCGCGGATCACCAAAACCGCTCAAGGCATTAGCTGCTGCCTCTCTTACCCACCAATCCGAATCATTAAGCTTATCAAGAAGCGGTTCAATGGCTTTTTTAATCCCAAGTGCACCCAATGCCTTAGCCACAGCCTTTCTTACATCAGAATCAGCATCAGAAAGCATTTCAAAAAGCGGGTCAAACGACCTTGGTCCGCCAACCTTGCTCAGGGCAGTAGCCACAGCCTCTCTTACCCGCCAGTCAGTATCACTTGACTTTGAGACAATAAAATCAAACGATTCTATATTCCCAAGATTCCCAAGGGCAATAACAGCTGCCTCTCTGACATCAGAATCAGAATCATTTAACCGTCGTTGAAGAGGCTTTAATACCCTTGAATCACCCATATCGCCAAGGGCAATGGCTACTGCTCGGCGAACCTCATTATCAGGGTCATTAAGCCTGACAAGTAATGGTTCTATAGCCTCAGGTTCCTTCAACATCCCTAATGCTGCTGCTGCTGCCTTTCTTATCCGCCAATCGGAATCATCAAGCCTGATTAAAAAAGCCTTTAACGCCTTTGGATCACCAATCTTGCTTATAGCAATCCCTATTGCCCTGGCAACACGCCAATCCGGGTCGTTCAGATGTAATAACAAGGCATCTGTTGCCTTTGTATCCTTTATTTCGCCTAAAAGATCAGCCACCTTTTCCCGGATAAGAGGATTTGAATCCTCAAGCCGATACATAAGCTGTCCAACAATTCGACTGCTGTCTTTATCCATTATCTCTACAATAGTTTGCAATTCTTCAGCATCAACCTGCTGAATAATCTCCAGTATGATAGCAACAACCCTTTCCCTTGAGAGATTTATTGCCCAATACCATGCAGGGAAGGAAAATTTTAGTGAGCTTCTTAGAAGCAGCTCAAATGCCTCCTGCTCAATAGGAATATCTTCCCGATAAAGATAGATTTTACCAAATCTGGGAATATTCATCAGCCAATGATGTTGTTTCCAATCTTCAAGTGCAGCATGGATATTTTCCATAGCTGTTTTGATCTCTACATCCTTATCGGTCAGCCATTTCTCTGTAATGCTCTTGGCTAAGTAATCTGAGGTTAATTCATATGATTTTCCACTGATACATCGCAAGAGCCTGTGTTCAACTAAGGCAGATAATATTTCCCCCAGGATGACAGGATCAATCTTCAGATTGACAAGGATATTCTCTGAGGTAACTAATGTTTTAACCTCATAGGATGTGGTCATCATCCTTAAGATATCACGGGCATACTCTTTCTTGCCAGTAGGGAACCCATCAAGGGATGTATCCAGGTAATCAGAGATTATCCCCTGAGCACCACCGAGATCCTTATATGTCTGATAGGAAATCCTCTGTGGCAATCTATCGATTAAGGCTGATTTATCAAGGGTTTCTACCAGACGATTGCATAGAATCTGGATATGAATGGGATGGATGAGATTGCTTTCTTCAGTAATGTCCTGAACCAATTCATCCAATAACTCTGAGTCATAGTCAATATTAAATAATTTAGCAGGGCCTGTTATCGACTGTCTTGCCTCAATCTCTGCCAATTTTAATAACTCCCATGCAGAGCTGAGCAGCTCTGGAAGCTCCTCACGATAGCTGCCCATTTCAACAAAGAAATCCCGTCTGATACTTATAACAAACCTTGCATCTACTGTAGAGGAGTAGACACACTCCATTAATTCATTGATAAATTGGTCTTTTGCTTTTCGTTCGGCTCTTTTGAAGAATTCCTCAAATTGGTCTATAAACAGCATACATTTCTTGGTTTCAATATGCTTAAAGATATCAAGTAATGTCGCCTCCTCTGGATTATCCAGAGAGATCTTACACTGGTTTATAACTGCATTTTTAACTGCTGCACACGGATTATCATCACATCTAATATAAATAGTAATAATCTGGGGGTCTATCCTTGGCATTAGACCTGCCTTAATCAGGGATGTTTTCCCTACTCCAGACTCTCCGTAGATTACCAGAAATTTATTGCTGGCAATATGTCCCAGAAAACGAGAGATATCTTTTTTTCGGCCAAAATAAATATATGTATCATTAATATCATAATAATCCAGAAATTTATAAGGGGTAGAGGGGAGAGAGGGGAAAGAAAAGCTTGTTTCTTTTTTGTTTTTTTTAATTCCAGGTGGAATGAGCGGGCGTTTTAACTTATCGACAACCTTCATTTCTACAGTTATCCCCTGGTAGCCAAGGTATTGAGCCTTAAAGGCATCCTTAACCAGGGCAAACTCCTTATCTATCCTTGATCCTATCTTTTCATATATTTTTTCAGCCAATACTGTACCAAACAGCTCCGGATTAGGTGTAAGGCTGATATCTATCATCCAATAAATAGAATCAACCGTTATCTCATAGGTAAATTTATCCCTTAGAAGTGTTGCCGCAACATCTTCCTCTGTTGTTTTCCATGGAGCAAGCATCTCATGAGGTATCCCCCAATACCCAAGATCAAGCCAATCTGCCAGCCTCAAGAGACAGGCAAGGAACTTTAAACGTATAGTCTCTTCGCCAATTTGATATTCATTCTCTATCCTTGGAAATTCAGCAACTGTTCCACAGCATATCTGTTTTATAGCATAGGCAAACGGCTCATCCAATGACCAATCCTCATAAGACTTATAAAGATATTCATAATGATGATCTTTGGGATGTGATTTTTTCTTAAAAATAGGAGAAATGTCATGAAGCCAAACCGCAGATAAGAGGCAAAAACATTCTGCAGCAGACATGCCTCTCTTGGTAATATTTGGGATTAAACGATTGAGTATGTTTTCTACCAATTCACAGTGTGCTGAACCTCGATAGCATTGATAAACCACATCATCCTGAGAAATTTTTTCATATTCTACCAACAAAGAAAAGAAACGAAGATACAACTTTTCTGATTTATACCTCAATGCCCATCGCAGTGTATTTCTATAGTCAAGATCAAGCAGCATTTTGCCACCTCAATAGATTGTAGAGAATAGTCATGACCGTTTCCTATATTATACTCGATAATCAAAGGGATGTCAAGTAGAAAATCAACATTCTCGTAATGCGTCAGTGTGAGCGTTGCAGCTTTAGGTCAGAATAGTGTCAAACCCAGAATGTAGAAAACATATCCCTTTTAATTATACATTCTCGGCTTCACCCTAACTACTTACCCTTACTGCCACTGATGATTCATGTGGACTTATGTTCTTAACCAGAAGGACGTTCACCATTGACTCAACCGATACTTTTTGAGCACGAGCTTGCCGTATAAGTTCATCCGCAATTTCAGGTAGAATTGCAACACGAATTGCTCGTTTATTCGGTGTTTCGAATTGGAACCATTCCCCATCATCTTCCATAACAGCAGAGGTATCAAGATTATCCCAGAAATTGGCCTCCTCTTC
>JASEHA010000175.1 GCA_030018795.1 bacterium | reverse complement strand
AGCAGAATATAAGGCTAAATTGCCAGGTGAGGAGGAAATTGAAAGAGGGGTAAGAAATATAAGAAATGCAGACTTGGTAGATAAATAAGGTATGAGAATAATCGTTCCGATAGTGAACATAATATCGGTAGAAAATTTGCAGATCCACAGATTACACAGATTACGCAGATGAAAAAAGATTAAAAATCTGTGTAATCTGCGAAATCTGTGGATTAAATCTCATTATAATCTTTGTGTGCTTTGTGCTCTCTGTGGTTAAAAAAATCTGCAAGATAAAGGAAAATAATAATGAAGAAATGGATAATACTCTTGATGATTTTGATTGTTATAGGAGGCGTAGTTTCCTTTCTGGCTAAGGGAAAAGATGGAAAGAAAATTGCAGTAGAAAAGGCTGAGGTAACAAGAGGAGAGCTTAGCCTCAAGGTCTCTGCCAGGGGGAAGATTGAGGCAAGGGACAGGTTTGAGCTTAAGGCAAAGATTCCTGGGGTAATTATGTTTATCATGGAAGAGGGAAGCCATGTGGAAAAGGGTGATATTATTGCCAGCATTGATGACAAAGAAATTCTGGCAAGAAAACACCAGGAGGAGACAAATCTAATCAATTGCAAAAATAACCTTACCCGTCTTAACAGAGGGCTTGATATTAAGGAGTTAGAGGACAGGGTAAAAGAGGCAGATGTCCTTTTTGAAGAGGCAGCAAGACAGTTTGAGGCAAATAAGAATCTGTTTGCAAGCAAGGTTATCTCTAAGGACGAGCTAAAAAGAATAGGTGCAAATTATGACCAGACAGGGCTGCAGCTTGAGATTATCCGAACACAGCTTAAAGAAAGGCTTAATGCTCGATTAGAAGAAACAGAATCCGTTGCATCCTCTATCAAAGCCATAGAGAAAAACCTGGTATCAATAGAGCAGCAGCTCCTCTGGTCCAAAATCACCTCACCCATCTCTGGCATTGTTACCCAAAAACAAATAAAAGAAGGCAGCTGGATAATCCAGGGACAATTACTTGCAATAGTTGTCTCAAGTGAAGAGTTTGTGGCAAAGGTGAACTTGGATGAGGTTGATATCAGCAAGATATCGCTGGGTATGCCTGCCTCTGTTATCCCTGATGCGTTTTTAGGAAGGGTGGTCACTGGAAGGATAGAAAAGATAGCCCCTTCTCCAAGGCTGATAGAGAAGATAAATACCTTTGAGGTAACCATTCAGCTTAAAGCTTCTGATATTGACATCAGAAGCGAGATGCTTTGCGATGTGGTCATTGTCTCAGGCATAAAAAAAGATGTTATCAAGATTCCTCAGGAGGCAGTGGTCAATATCGAAGGCAAAGACTATTGTTTTGTCATAAGGGATAATATCGTAAGCAAAAAAGAGCTGACCTTAGGGTTTAGAAACCCTAACGAGGTTGAGGTCTTATCTGGTCTAAAACAGGGTGAAGAGATTGTCCTGAATCCTCCATCAGAGCTAAAGGATGAGGTAAGGGTTGTGATTAAGAAGGACGAGGAAGAAGAAAACTAACAGGAGGTGCTATGAAACGAGTATTAAGTGGGATGCGACCTACTGGCAGATTGCATCTGGGGCATTTGCTTGGTGCACTCAAGAACTGGCAGCAATTTCAGGATGAGTATGAATGCCTTTATATGGTGGCTGATTGGCATGCCTTAACCACAGGCTATGCTGATACAAAGGATTTTAAGCAGAATATCACGGATATGGTTGTTGATTGGCTGAGCGTAGGGATTTCTCCTGAGAAATGCACTATCTTTCAGCAGTCACGGGTTAAGGAACATGCTGAGTTATATCTGCTGCTATCCATTATCACCCCCATCCCCTGGTTAGAAAGAAACCCAACCTATAAGGAGCAGATAATTCAGTTGGCCAATGCAGATTTATCTACACATGGGTTTCTTGGCTACCCTGTGCTTCAGGCAGCAGATATCTTGCTTTATAAAGCACTTGTTGTGCCTATTGGTGTTGATCAGCTTCCACACATAGAGATGACCAGGGAAATAGCCCGCAGGTTCAATCATTTTTATGGAAACATCTTCCCTGAACCTCATGAAAGATTAACCCAAACACCAAAACTGCCTGGTCTTGATGGGAGGAAGATGAGTAAAAGCTATGGAAACTGTATTTATCTCTCTGATAGCATGGAGACAATAGCCAAAAAGGTACAAAATATGTTTACTGACCCTACCCGTATCCATGTAAGCGATCCAGGACATCCTGATGGATGTGTGGTCTATGCCTTTCATCAGGCATTTAACCCACAGGATGCAGAGACAATAAAAACAGAATGTATAGAAGCAAAAAGGGGCTGCAGGGTATGTAAATCAGGCATGGTAGACATCTTAAAGGTGGTCATGCTTAAGATACATGAAAGACAGGCTGAACTTGAGGAATCTCCACAGATGATTGAAATGATTCTTGAAAAGGGGAATGAGAATGCCGCAAGGATTGCTGCTGAGACCATGAAAGAGGTTAAGGAGATTGTGTTTGGAGCAAGGTGAAAAAGGGGAGAAAAGTGAAAAAGGTGAAAAATGAAAAAATACCAGATTAAGCTTGAGATATTTGAGGGACCGTTTGATTTGCTCCTTCATCTTATTAAAAAGGAAAAACTAAACATATATGATATTCCCATAGCCAGAATCACCAGGGATTATCTGGAATATCTGAATCTAATGAAGTCTTTAGACATAGATCTTGCCTCAGAGTTTTTGGTCATGGCTGCCTATCTTCTTTCCCTGAAATCAAGGATGCTCTTGCCGCAGCCAAAGAAGGATGACCAGACAGAAATCGAGGAGCAGGACCCAAAAACAGAATTGGCAAACAGGCTTCTTGAATATCAGAGGTATAAAAAAGCAGCCGAAGAGCTTCAGGAAAAATTTCTCAAGCAGCAGCAGATTATGACTAAGGCTCATCCAATAGACAGGATTCAGGCAGAAGATGAAGTATTAGAGTTAGAGGTTGATCTTTACTCTTTAGTAACAAGCTTTGTCAATCTGTTAAAAAAGGAAGAAACCCCTGCCCCAATGGAAATAATAGCTCATTCCACTACCATCTTCCATCGTATGGAGGAGATTGAGCATGCCCTTAAGGCAGAGGGCAGGATCTCTTTCTTTGCATTGTTAAAGAAAACGTTCAAAAAGGCTGATTTAATCGTTACCCTGCTTGCCCTCCTTGAACTTGTTAGATTAAGAAAAATAGTGGCAAAACAAGAACAGGCATTTTCAGACATCTGGATATTTTGTGCAGAATAAGCTATATAATTCGATGTTCAAGGTTTTGGCCTGTAATGTTGAAGTGATATTTAACGCCTCTTAGTATAGTGTTGCGTCAACCATCAACTGTCGTAGTAGGGGCAGGGCTTGCCTCTGCCCTGTGTAAATGCACAATTACAAGCAGATACGAGAGTTGTCCCTACAATGGTTATGCGAGTAGTAGGGGCGGGGTCATCCCGCCCTGATTGATGCGGCTGAGTACGGTGTGGGATGTCTTGAACATCGAGTTATAAACCTTATTTTTTCATTCACTTTCCTTCACAACCCTGTAGGCAAATCAACAAACTCACACTCAATACTGAACTGTTCATGAATAACCTTTGAAAGAGCCTGCATACCAAGGGTTTCTGTAGCATAATGCCCGGCAAAGATAACATTAATCCTGCCCTCTTTGGCTATGTAGTAAGAGGAAAGTTTTGGCTCACCGGTGATAAAAACATCTACCTTTTTATTGACAGCCTCTGCTGCCAATTCTGCTGCCCCACCAGAGACAACAGCAATGGTTTTTATCCTTTCCTTTCCAAAATTCAAGACCTGACACTTGGTATTAAGTGATTTCTCTAATATTGTAATCACTTCAATAAGGGTTGTTTCCCTCTGCAAAACACCCAGGAACCCAATCTCTGTCCCATGATAATCCCCAAACGTCTCACGTTTTTTGGTAACAAAAAAATTCATCAATTGAGCATTATTTCCAACCCTGGGATGAATATCAATCGGTAGATGAGCAGCATACAAAGATATCTGGTGCTTAAACAAGACATGAAGCCTCTGGTATAAAATTCCGGTTAATGGCAATGGCTTGTCCCAAAACAACCCATGATGGACAACCACCATATCTGCCTTTCGTTTATGAGCCTCCTCAAAGGTATCTAAAGAAGCATCAACTGCAAATACCACCTTCTTCACCTCTTGCTTGCCTTCCACCTGCAACCCGTTCTGCGAAGCATCACAAATCTCCCTAACCTTAAGTTCTTTGTCCAAAAACTGACAAATGTTTGATAATTGAGCCATAACACATTCCTCCTTTTAAGCTCGAGCATAAATTGCGATTTTTTTAGGATGGTTCATTCTCGCTAAATTACTTGTGAAATCTTTTCACCAAATATTTTCAGTTTTCAACACCTCTGCTCCTTAATTATCCCTGCAAGCGACATATTCTCTCTTGCCATAAAGATAAACCCAAGTATTGTTACCGGGATAACAATGATCCCATGAAGAACAACGGAAACAGACAGGGATAGATTATATTCAAGCCCAAAGCATTTACACAATACACCCAATACCGCAACCTGAAATACACCAAGATACGCTGGAGCTGAAGGGATCATGATGCATAGATTAACCATAACCATAAGCAAGACTATCCCGTAAAAGGGCAGATTTATACCAAAGGCGAGGATAGTGAGGTAGTACATTCCCATCTCTATACCCCAGGTAATCAACGAAAGCAGGCAAACCCTTAAAAAATCACTCTTGCTTTGGAGAATCTGCAAGCCTTCAATAAAGTATTTAAGCAACTGAATTATCTTATCCAACAATTTGTGAGGCAGCCAGGAAAAACCTTTGCGAAACAATTCTAAGGCATGAAACTTGTAAAAGTTAAGCCAGAACATAAATAAAATAGCACACCCAAAGATAGCTGCGGCAAAGATCCCTGTTTTCTTTATCCATTCAGGCAGCGGGAAGAATAACCAGATGAGAATGAGCAAGAAAACAAATACCAGCCCATCAAGGATCCTTTCCATAACTACTGTTGCTAAGGCAAGGCTCTTGCTCTGAGATTCCTTTATCCCCAGCATGTATGCCCGCACAAACTCCCCAGCCCTTGCCGGCAGGATGTTGTTTGCCATGAATCCAATAATCATGATGCTAAACAGGCTGCCAAATCTTATCCTTTTGGCGTGGGATAACAGGTAATACCACCTGACAGCCCTTACCCCATAGCCAAGAAGATAGACGACTACCCCGGCTATCAGAACAGAATAATTCAGCCCAATCAAGCCTTTTCCAAACGCAGCTATATCTATCTTCTGGATGATCAATCCCAGCAAGATAGTGCTGATAAATAAGCCAAGCCATTTAAGTTTATTCATGGACAAACACCTGCTTTTAAGACAGAATACAGACAAGGTTTTTTTGATCAGCACAACAACATATGCATAGGATGAAGAGTACTATCAAAAGGATTTAATACAAGACCCAAAATTTCTAAGGTAACTATACCTAACAATGCTTCATCGCCTTCTTCGCCCAAAATTACTGGTGTATGAGCTTCTCCTTGTGGAAAGACAACAAAAGCTTCTGACACCGATCTTTCAATTGTGGTACCATCAGCAAGAGTGAAAGATAATTTCCGTTTAG
>JASEHA010000174.1 GCA_030018795.1 bacterium | reverse complement strand
CAAAAGATTGTCATTGTGGAGGGGGGTGTGAAAGGAATAAAATAAGGAGTAAAGTAATGGCAAGTAAAAAAGAACCAATACTAAAATCTGATTACCTTCAATTCGTAAAAGAGATAAAGGAAAAGATTGCCTCTGCTCGTGTTACTGCTTATCGTGGATTAAACAGAGAGTTAATAAAATTATATTGGAATATTGGGGGAAATATTGTAGAAAGGCAGGAAAGATTTGGTTGGGGTAAAAGTGTTGTTGAAAAGCTTTCCAAAGATTTGCGACAGGAATTCTCTGACATAAGGGGATACTCTGTCCAAAATTTATGGTATATGCGTCAGTTTTATTTAGAATATAAAGATTTTCCAAATCTCCAACAACTTGTTGGAGAAATTCCCTGGGGACAAAATTTGGTCGTAATGTCCAAGGTAAAGGATATGAAAAAAGAGAATTCTATATCCAGAGGATCATCCAATTTGGTTGGAGCAGGGATGTCCTTGTTCATCAGATTGAGGCAGAAGCGTATAAACAGGCAACGATAGAGAAGATGCATAATTTTCCCAAAAACTCTCCCCGCTCATTTAGCAGAACAGGCAGATCTGGCAATGAAAGATACATATATCCTTGACTTTCTGGATGTAGCAGAACCTCTTTTAGAAAGAGAAATGGAAAGAAATCTTGTGATTGACATGATATTAGTATAACTTGCAATTTTCGTAACTTTACTGTGTGGGAAACTAAGGCTTACAAGGAAAAAGATTGCAACACAACCAAAACTCCCCTCCTTTTCAAGAATGGGTTAGGGGTGACAGGAGCACTATGATGGAAACATTGCTGAATGTTAAAGGATTAAAGACTCATATTCATACCCCTGAAGGGGTTGTCAGGGCTGTAGATGGTGTGGATTTTGAGATAAATAAGGGAGAGATTGTAGGTATTATTGGAGAGAGCGGTTGTGGAAAGTCTATGACAGCCTTATCCATTCTTCGATTACTTCCCTCTAAGGCAAAGGTAAGCGGCGAGATACTGTATCGAGAAAACGATTTATTAAAATACAGCCCTTCTCAGATGCGAGAAATTCGGGGAAAAGGGATATCCATGATATTCCAGGATCCAGTTACATCCTTGAACCCTGTTTTTACCGTAGGCAATCAAATCTGTGAAGCAATTATCCTTCATCAAAAGATAAGCAAGTCCGCAGCCGTTGAAAAAGCCATTGAAATGCTGGGATTATGCGGATTGCCATCCCCTGAAGAACAATTCAATCGATACCCCCACCAATTAAGCGGAGGCATGAATCAACGAATCATGATTGCCATGTCCCTTGTCACTCATCCAGAGATACTTATTGCTGATGAGCCAACTACTGCCTTAGATGTAACCATCCAGGCACAGATATTGGATCTAATCCAGCACCTTCAAACTAAATTAACCATGTCTGTTCTGCTTATTACCCATGACCTGAGCATCATCTCTGCTATTACTAAAAGGGTTATCATCATGTATGCCGGCAAGATTGTAGAATATGCCAGAACAAACCAGATATTTACTGCTGTCAAAAATCCTGCATCTCTCCTTCATCCCTATACCAGAGGGTTGATAAATTCTATTCCAAATATAGATTTCACGAGTGCTAAAGATGAGTCTCCACCCCTGACATCTGTTTCAAAACGACTCAATACTATCCCGGGTGTTGTTCCTAACCCCATGGATATCCTGGCTGGATGCAGATTTCATCCAAGATGTCCAAATGCTGTTCAAAGGTGCAGAGAGATTGAGCCAGAGATTCGCCTCTATGGAGAAGATCATGGGATAAGGTGCTTTGAGTTGAGAGAATATAGCACTTCATGACAATTAAAATTGCAGGTTACAAGTAGGGTGGGCACTGCCCACCAAAAAGGTGTAGATGGTAAACAAGTTGGTGGGCATTGCCCACCCTACCCATAAGATCAAATGTCATGAGGTAATAGGTGCAAGCAAGATTATTCCCTTTTTCCCTGGTGAGAGAGGGTTAGGGAGAGGAGAATGTTTTCTATGCCAGCTTGCCCATATCAACTCTCTATGTGCTTTATCGAATGTCCAAGGAGTATCAATCATGCCTGCATTTATCTATAAAGCAGCCGACAAAGACGGCATTATCTATGAAGGGATTATCCAGAGAGAAACAGAGGCATCTGTTGTAGAATACATTAGGCAGAAGGGGCTTTGCCCAATAAAGATAGCTTCCAAAAAGAAGCCTGTCTTTTTTAATCTCAAGAGAAAAGAGGCAGGCTTGATTATTCAACAACTTTCCAGCCTCATTTCTGCAGGGATTACCATTGATAAAGGGTTAGACATCCTTGTCCGGGTTACAGAAAACAAGCAAAGAAAAGAGATCCTGTTGCAAATAAAAGAAGACATTCAAAAAGGCAACAGCCTTTCTACTGCAATGTCTGCCTATCCACACCTTTTTTCAAACCTTGAGATAGTTATGATCAAGATTGGAGAAACCAGCGGGACATTGAATCTTGCTCTGGAAAGGATTCATGAGCTTTTTAAGAAACAAGAGGCATTGATATCCCGAATAATATCCATGTTAATCTATCCCTTTTTGATGATTGGTGTTGGAGGGTTGGTAATTATAACTGTTTTTGTCCTTGTTATCCCAAGATTTGTCTCTATCTTTCAACAGATGGGAGAGGCACTCCCTGTTCCAACCCAAATATTATTATGGATAAGCCAGACAATGAGCGGCTATTGGTGGTTATTTGCTTGCCTTCTTGTTGGAGGGATTATAGGATATAAGCTTGCCCTGAAAACAAAAACCGGAGCGGCTATGTCTGACTGGTGTGTTTTAGCCATTCCCTGGATTGGATTCTTAGTAAAACTCCTTTGTGCAGCCAGATTCTGCAGAAGCATGTCCACCCTCTTAGATGGGGGGATACCTATTGTTGATGCGGTCAGGATTGCCAAGGACAGCATTACCAATAGTATTATCCTTAAACGAATAATGATCGTTCAAAGCAAGATAAAGGAAGGGTCTGGAATAGCAATACCTCTTCGAGAGGCAAGGGTTTTTCCAGAACTGATGATTCAAATGGTTGCCTGCGGAGAGGAGATGGGAAACTTAAAACAAATGTTGACAAATATAGCCGACACCTATGATATTACCTTGCAGAATCAAATATTTAGAATCGTCTCCTTCCTTGAGCCAGCTATGATCCTGATAATGGGAATAATCGTTGCCTTAATAGTGTCAGCTATCCTTTTGCCAATATTTGGTATGAGCCAGCTGCCAATATAGGTATGGTTTCAAATTAGGCATGGTTTAAATCATCTAAGAACCCTGCCAGTGTCGTGTCAGCTATCAATTGTCTTAGTAGGGTCATAAAAGCAGGACAAATTGGAGGCATTACAATAAATTGTGCAAAAATAGATAGAATAGTGCTTAATAAAATTATTGAATTTGCCGATAAATGTGATAGTAGTGGATTAGGAAAAAGGAGAAAAACAAGATGGGGCTTTTTTTTGGTAAAAAGGAAAGATTAGATAAGTTTTTAATCCAGAACCAAGCAAATAACAAAGCATATGCCTCTATTGCACCAGTTGTTACACATGAATTAGGTGGCAAGAAGGAAAAGGTAGTTATATCCTTTTCCCGGGTATATGGATTTGAGAATGCGGTTAAGGCAAGGGAATTGTATGAAGGAATAAATCTTCTCAACGACTATTATAAGATGATTATTGATGCAACCCTTAAGTTTGAGGGTGAATTCTTGGGGATATTTGCTGGGTTTGTGTTTAATGTTTTTGGTGCACAAATCAGGCATCATAATGATATTCGTCGGGCAGCAAGATGTTCTCTGGAAATTCAAAGAGAGATAAAGGAATTTAATGAGGAAAGAACGATGCGTGGACTGGAAATTATGAAGGTAGGTATGGCATTGAATGTAGGAGAGGTTCTTATTGGCCACTTTGGAAGCAGCCGCAGGATGAATTATTCTGCTATTGGTGAGCCAGTTGATTTGTGTTGTAAATTTTGTGAAATGGCTGAACCCGGACAGGTACTTGCTACTCAGGGTATCTGTGATGATATCAAGGATCTGGGAGATGTTATTCTTTTGAGGCCATATCGAGTCTCAAATACAGCCAAACCTATCCCTGTGTTTCATATAAAAAATTTAAGACAATATCATTCGGAACTGTCTGTAAAATATACTGGTGTGGTTTGATGAATTATAAGCAATCCATAGCCTATCTTGAAAATCTTCAACAATTTGGGATACAGCTTGGACTGGAAAGGGTCATTCGCCTTCTTGAATTGATGGGAAATCCTCACAAAGGGCTAAAATATATCCATGTCGCTGGAACCAATGGCAAGGGTTCTACCGTTGCTTTTCTTGCCTCAATCCTGAAACACTCTGGGTATAGTGTTGGTGTTTACACATCCCCGCACCTTATCCGATTTAATGAACGCATAACTATCCACAATGAATCATTCCTGGCAGAGCAGATTTCTGATGAGGATGTTGTCCGATTAACCGAGCAAATAGCCGGGTATATTGAGGCTTCATGTTTGCAAGTTACCTATTTTGAAGCAACCACAGCCCTTGCCTTTGCCTATTTTGCAGAAAAGCAGCCAGATTTTGTAATATTAGAGGTTGGGCTTGGTGGCCGATTAGATGCAACCAATGTTATTATCCCACAGGTAAGTATCATTACTAATATTTCGCTTGAACACACTGCTGTCTTAGGGAATACTGTTGAGGAAATTGCTATAGAAAAAGCAGGGATTATTAAGCAAGGGGTAGCTGTGGTTTGTGGGGTGATGGACGAAAAAGCCATGTCAGCAATCAAGGATATAGTCAAGGAAAGGAATGCCCTTTTTTTTGCTGTAACCCATACAGATAGCCAAGTGTCTGCCTCTGCCGAGTACAGGCAAATTTGTCCCTATAAACTATCTGATATTCATCTATCCCTTCTGGGATATCATCAGCTTCAGAATGCAGCTTGTGCTGTTTTAGCCGCAGAGGTATTAGAAAAACAAGGCGTTAAAATCGACCATGATCAAATTCCATATGCTTTGGCCCATACCCATTGGCCAGGCAGGCTTCAGATTATTGGACAAAAGCCTTTAACAGTAGTCGATGGGGCACATAACACTGCTGGTGCCAGGGCATTACGGCAGGCAATCGATGAATGCTTTGAGTATGCTAATCTTATCCTTGTCCTTGGTATCCTTGATGATAAAGACCAAACAGCGATGATGCGAGAACTAATTGCCAATAATCAGAGGCTGAAACTTCTTATCCTGACGAAACCAGAGACAAGCAGGGCATTTCCGCCAGACAAATTACTCAAAGAGGCAGATAAGTATCATGTGCCAGCTATGGTCTGCGAAGATGTTCCTGCAGCCATGACCCAAGCAGCAAAGACAGCTGCTGATACTGATATGATTTGTTTGGCAGGGTCATTGTATGTAGTGGCAGAAGTGCTGCTTATGGTACAGCAATTGTGACTGCTTTTTCGTTATCTTCGACAGTTCGGATTGACAAACAAGAGTGGTTTAGCTTATTGGTGTAAAAACTGTCAAAATGTCTAATATCAATGATACCGTATCCTTGGATCCGCCATAGACAGAAGCACGTCTGCAATTAGATTGCCAATAATCAGTAGAACCGCACCAATCATCAGGCTTGCCATA